>JAMWCC010000108.1:29860-30146 GCA_023818375.1 Candidatus Omnitrophota bacterium
AGAATGAAATTCAACATGGAATTATTCGAAAAAAAGTTAACAAGTTGCCTGTTGACAATTTTTCATAACGATGGTTAAATATAACGAGATATAAAGATTGGTATATATTTTCAAAAAGAAAGGAGGTGAAAAAAATGAGAACAATTTTATCAGGAAAGATTTCTGCAGAAAAAATGATGACTAGGAGGTGTATTATGAGAAAAGGTTTTACTTTAATCGAATTGCTGGTAGTAATAGCGATTATTGCCATACTTGCCGCGATGCTTCTCCCAGCACTTTCAAAGGC
>JAMWCC010000084.1 GCA_023818375.1 Candidatus Omnitrophota bacterium
GAACAGCTCAGAAGGTTGAAAACGGAAGATATTCTCATACTAAATTTGTTGCGTCGTTCCTTGGGTTTATTCCCCTTGAAGATCCTAAGGTAGCGATCTTAGTAAAAGTAGACGAACCTAAAGGTGCATATTACGGCGGAGCAGTTGCAGCACCAGTCTTTAAGGAGATTGCATGGAGAATAATGCAGTATATGCAGATTCCACCACAGACAGAAACTATAGCAATGACAAATCAGTTAAACCATGAAGGCAAAAGACCTGATTAAAAATGCAAAAATTGTGAAACCTCAGGAAGCACTGAATCGCGAAATCACTGGCATATTTTATGACTCGCGAAAGGTTTTACCGGGTGGTATTTTTGTTGCGATTCGGGGTTCTTCTGCTGATGGAAATGCATTTGTCCAGGATGCAACAGAGAAGGGAACAGCAATTATTGTTACTGAGAAGAAGGATCTTGTACTTCCTTCCAATGTAGGACTTGTGGTGGTTGAAAATGCTCGTAAAGCACTGGCTGAGATGGCTGCGATTTTTTATCGATTTCCTTCAGATAAAATGACTGTGATAGGTGTTACAGGTACAAAAGGTAAAACCAGTACTTCAGTGATAATTAAAAAGGTTCTTGAACATGCTTGTTTCAAAACAGGCTTGGTTGGAACCATACAGTATGAGATAGGGCAGAGAATAATTCCTTCATCCAATACAACACCTGAATCCGTTGATATCCAATCGCTTCTTGCAGAGATGCTTGAAAATGGTTTAACTCATGTGGTTTTGGAAGTTTCTTCTCATGCCCTTGATCAGGGTAGAGTTGAATCAATCAATTTTGATGTTGGCATTTTTACCAATATCGCTGGACACGAGCATCTTGATTACCACAAAAATTTCAAAAACTACCTTCTTGCAAAACTCAAGCTTTTCTCTCATTATTTGGCTGAGAGTCGAAAAAAAAACAAATATGCAATTATCAACATTGACAATAAATATTCGAAACTTTTCCTGGACGCAGCAAGAAAAAACAATACGAATGTAGTTACCTTTGGTTTATCAAAAAAGGCAGATTTTAGTCCAGACTTTTTTTCTTTTGACAGAACTGGAATTTCCTTTACGCTTAAAGGAAAAAAATTTCATACCCGATTACTGGGAATTGCCAATCTTTATAACTGCCTTGCTGCAATTGCTACAACTAATTCTCTTGGAATAGATCTTGATGCTATTGCTGATGCAATTGCTAAGATTGAAAATATCCCTGGAAGAATGGAATTTGTTAATGCAGGACAACCCTTTACAGTGGTTGTTGATTATGCACATACCCATCAGGCACTTGAAGAACTTCTAAAAACTGTCAGACACCTTAATCCACGGCGGCTCCTTGTTGTTTTTGGGTGTGGCGGAGACAGGGACAAAAGTAAAAGGCCGTTAATGGGAAAAATTGCAGCCAAACTAGCGGATACTGTCTATATTACTTCTGATAACCCGCGCAATGAAGTTCCTGAAAAAATTATCCAGGACATTTACAAGGGAGTGGTATTCTGGAGGAAAAAAAAGTGTAGAATTATTCCTGACAGAAAACAGGCAATATCAGAAGCGATAATGGATGCCAAAGAAGGAGACTGGGTAGTGATTGCTGGCAAAGGGCACGAACAGTATCAGATAATTAAAAATGTCTATCATCCTTTTGATGACAGAAAGATCGCTTACGAAATTTTGAAGAAAAAAATGTGAACCACAATGGAAACTATTAGTCTCAAAGAGATAATAAAGTGGACTGATGGAACACCAGTGAATATAAAAAATGAAATTTTTTTTGATGCAATAAGTACTGATTCAAGGTCGGTTGATGTCAATTCGCTTTTTGTAGCGCTAAAAGGAAAAAATTTTGATGGACATGATTTTGTAGGGGATGCAATAAAACTTGGAGCAAGGGCGGCTATCGTGCAAAGGAAATTAAATCAGGATTTTCCACAGATAGTCGTTAGTGATACCCTTAAGGCTCTTGGAGATATTGCAAAAAATTACAGGAAAAAATTTACATTTCCTATCATTGGAATTACAGGTAGCGACGGAAAAACAACAACAAAGGAAATGTGCTGGCATCTTCTTTCAAGTAAATTCAATGTATGTAAAAACCAGGGCAATTTTAATAATGAAATTGGGCTTCCTTTAAGTATTTTTTCATTGACAAAAGATACTGAAATAGGAGTTTTCGAACTCGGGATGAATGGTGCAGGACAATTAAGGTATCTCGGATCAATCCTTCAGCCGGATATAGCCATAATTACTTCAATAGGATATGCGCACATAGGTTTTTTTAACTCTCGGAAAGAACTTGCACTTGCAAAGTCAGAAATCCTTGAAAGTATTTGGCCTGATGGCTTGGTTGTTGTAAACAACGATACTGGGTTTCTAAATCTTTTTAAAAAAAATACTTCAATTTCACCGGTTAGAATTGGAATGAAGTCTGGAAGTGATTTCTGCGGAGTAATTACCGATTACAATGGGACCGAATTTATTCTAAGGATTGAAAAATGGGAAAGGTTTCAATTTAAGATAAAATCCTGGAATGGTGCTATTGCATATCCTGCGCTCTTTTCAATCTTTATCGCTGACTACTTTGGTGTTCCTCGCAGAACAATAGAAAAACTCATTTGTGATTTTGTTCTCATAAGCGGAAGGGGAAAGGTCAAGGAATGTGATGGGGTTGTTATTTTTGACGAAAGCTATAATGCCAATCCCGGTTCTATGAAGGCGGCGATTGAATATTTTATGAAGCAGAAGGCTAAAAGGAAAATAGTAGTGATTGGAGAA
>JAMWCC010000128.1 GCA_023818375.1 Candidatus Omnitrophota bacterium
CTCCATTTCCTTTCTCATCATCACCTCCGGTTGTCTATATCTCTCCACCAGAGGTGTATTTTCGGGTAGATTTTTATTTGACGCAACGATAACTTTTCGGGTAGATTTATTATGGCTCAATTCGAAGTTTTGTTTTTTGAAATTTTATGGTGTAATATAACTTTCAAAAAAAGGAGTAAATGTGTTCAACAAATCAATGGTGCTGACGGATTTTAAGTATGATGTCATGGCTGAGGATCTCATAAATAAACTGAAGATTGACAATGATCAGGACATTTTCGAATTTGGGAAAATGTTGCAAATTGCAGTTGGTCTTGCTAAACCGAAAGCAGTTTATCTTGAAGGTTTCATAGATTATCGGGATGAAAACTCTGTTGTAATAAATGGCGTAAGATTTGACAGCAGTATCCTTGTGAAAAATTTAAAGAATGCGGAGCGGGTGTTTCCCTACATAGCCACATGCGGTGCTGAACTTGATTCGGTTAATTTTTCCTGTGATTTACTGAAGCAATACTGGTGGGAATCAATTAAGGCAGTTTATTTAGATATAGCCAGAAAAAATCTTGTTGAATATATAAAAAAACGATTTATGCTTAAAAAGATTTCAACCATGGTTCCTGGTGGGGGTGAACGTGGGTTATGGCCCATTGAACAACAAAGGGAACTTTTTTCTCTTTTTGGAGATGTTGAAAAACTTATCGGAGTTAAATTGACCGAAAGTTGTCTCATGATACCAAACAAAAGTGTTTCTGGAATTCTATTTGAAACCGAGAAAGATTATAGCGGTTGTAAAGTATGCAGGCGAAAAAATTGTCCTGGAAGAACTGCTGAATTTGATGAAAAATTGTGGAAAACCCTTGAAATAGAGGCATCCCTGCAGATAAAAAAATGAAAATGACAGGTTTTTATATAATTGCTCCATCAATAGTAGAACCAGGTGAAAAGTTTGAAATAAGGTTCAAAATTCTGAGCGAGCCCTATTTCGTTGGCTCAGGATGCTGGATTGGAATCCCGAATTTGAAAAGTCCATTCAATCTTTCTCCCAGAGGTATCAAATACCTTGACAATGTTTACAGTGGAAATCCAGGTGAAATAGAAGTTGAGATAGAGAATAAGAAAATCAAGTACTTTGATTATCATGGAGTTTATAAGAATGATAAGCGGAAGTTTGGAACTATTTCAGATTTTGTTTTTGAATCTACGGGTATCAAATTTATAAGGATAAAGCATCCTGAAACCGGTATTGAAGGAGTGAGTAATCCGATAATTGTGAAAGAAAAACCTGATTGCAAAATCTACTGGGGAGATTTGCATTCTCAGACATTTTTTTCTGATGGGCTAAGATGCCCGGAAGAGCTTTACACATTTGCAAGAGACGAAGCCTTTCTTGATTTTTTCTGTGTGTCTGACCACAGTGAATGGATTACAGACAGGCAATGGGATTATTTCTGTGCTGTTGCCAATGATTTTAATTGTGATGGAAGATTTGTTACTTTTATAGCCCAGGAATGGACTGACCATAAAGCAGGTCATAGAAATATCTATTTTCCGGGCAAATGCGGCAAGATTTTAAGGGCAGGAATAAATGATATCAATTCGGTTTATGAAACCGCAAGAAAATATGGTGCTATGGTAATACCGCATCACAGTGCAAATGTGAATATGGGTGTTGACTGGAGATTTGCGCATGACTCAGAACTGGAACGGCTTGTTGAGATATATTCGGTTTGGGGCAATAGTGAAATGAATGCTGAAAATGGTAATACAAGACCCATCAGGGTTAGTGGTGGTGAAAAAAAAGGTCAGCATGTTATTGATGCTCTGAATATGGGATACAGATTTGGCTTTGTTGGTGGCGGTGACATACATGATGGAAGGCCAGGAGATGAATTACATAATTTTCAGGATTCACCAGCTGATTATAAGAATTTATACAGGCAGGGGCTAACAGCGATAAAAACAAAGAATCTTACAAGGAAAGATTTATTTGAAGCGCTTTATTGTAGACAGTGTTATGCGACAAGTAACATAAGGCCGATTCTTAATTTTTCAATCAATGGTGTGGATTCAGGCGGTACAATTACTGAATCCGGGAAACTCTATTTTTCTGTCTCCGGTGTCAGTGAAGTACTGTTTGAAAAATTAGTAATTGTCTCTGATGGAAAGGAATATAGAAGCTTTGAGATAAAAGACCGGCATTTTGATATAGAATTTGAAAGCAACTATTCGGGAGAAAAATATTTCTATGCAAGATTGAAAAGAGCCGACGGGGAACTCGCATGGTTAAGTCCAATTTGGATAGGCGAATAGGCAACTCATTACAGATTGTTGCTCATAGGGGCTTTAGTGGATTATATCCTGAAAACACATTACTTGCCATTAAAAAGGCACTGGAGCTTGATGTTGATTTCATTGAGGTTGATGTGAGAGAAACAAAAGATAAAGAACTTGTCATAATGCATGATGAAAAAATTGATAGAACCACTGATGGAAAGGGCTTTGTAAAAGAGATAGCATTTAGCGAATTAAGAAAATATGATGCAGGAAGATGGAAAGGTTTTCCTGGAGAAAAGGTGCCACATCTTAAGGAAGTGCTTGAAACACTTGATAAGAAAACAGGACTTTTAATAGAGATTAAAGAATGTGATATTGAAAATCTTTTGAAATGCATAGAAAAATTTCAAACCGGCCAGCATCTTTTTATTGGTTCTTTTAATCTTGATTATGTAAAAAAGGTTCGTTCGTTGTTTTCTGAGTTACCAACCACCTATATCACCTCAAATGTTCCTGAAAAT
>JAMWCC010000067.1 GCA_023818375.1 Candidatus Omnitrophota bacterium
CTGATGTAAAGATTTACATTGTTGAAAAAGGGAAAAAAAGGCAACTTGGAAAAGATGAAAAGATAAAACTGACCAAAGACCAGCCACTAACAATATCCTGGGATAAGTTTTAAAAAACCAACAAGGGAGAAAAATGGGCAAAACAGTTAGATTAATTTTGATATTTTTTGTTTCAGTACTTATTGTAATCAAGGCTTATGGGGAAGAAATTAAGGTTCGCTGGGCAGGTCAATTGCCTGATTTTACACCAACTTCTGCTCCGCAGGGTATGCTTTTAAATCCAAACCATGATTATTTTGGAGAAATACTTTTCAGTGGAGTAAAAATTCTCTATGATGGAAAGGAACTTCCTTCTGATGGCAGATTTAAAAATTGGATTGGAACATCAAAAGGCGCATTGATAGATATAATATTTCCTCAACAATATACAATAAATGAGATTGCAATGCATATAAAAGGTCAGGGCAATGTATCAGTTGAGCTTGGCAAAAAAGACGGTGAGCAGATTTTATGGCAAAAAGTTCTTGAAAGAAAAAATCCATTTGATATTCCATTAACTTCAAAAGATGAATACTGGGCGAGATTACAGTTTTCTCAAATTGTTTCTGGGGATACTTGGCGTATAAATATAGGACCTGGTTTGTATGTACGTGGAATTACTTTATGGGGAAATGGTCCTTTTATAGTTCCAGAACCAGTGGGTGGTGAAGTAAGGAAGAAATTTGCGATTGCCTTTGAGTCAATACCAGGGGCAGATGCAGCCACAATGAGCGATCACATATATTGGTCATGGCAGAGGCCATTGTTGAAGAACAAAAAACTTGCTGAAGATGGTGCTGTATGGGCACAGCATGATAAATGGGCAAGGTTAGCATCATCACCTATATTACCGGAACATGAAAAGATAAATAAACCTGTTAAGATAGTGATGGCACAGAATGAATATGAAGGAGCTCTTTTAACTCTTACTTCTCTTAAAGATGCTGTTGGCAAACCAATACACGATAGTGGTATTTATAAAGAATTTGTTCCTGGTTCCCAAGAATTTCATATAAAGGTTGGTCCTGTTAAAGGTCCCACGCCTGAAAAAATACAGATAGTTCCGAGGGTTTTTGGAACAATGAGAACCCAGTTATGGGGAGTTGTTCCGGGACCAATGTTTTCGGAGAAAGATAAACTATGTCCTTCATTGATGATGAAGTATTTTACAAATGGGAAAACAATTGCAGATTTTCCTTTTGTTGCATTGCCACCATGCGGTTCACAGATTTTCTGGCTTGAAGTAAAAACAGAAGATGCAAAACCTGGTATTTACACAACAACACTGATGGCTGAAAATACTCAAACAAAAGGAAAGGGACCCTCTGTGCCTGTTGTTATTGAAGTACTGCCTGTTAAACTTCCGGATGTAAGGGTCTGGGTTCACACTTGGAGTCGTGGACCTGCTTCAACTAGCTGGCCATTTGTAACAGAAGGAGCATTAGCAAAAACTGTTGCTGACAAAATTTCGCGCGGAATTTCAAGTTTCTATGGAGTACCTGAACCAAATACAGAAGCATATCAAGCAAGGCAACAAAAGAAAGATGTCTACTTTTTCTATGCATACATCTTACCAATTGCTGGAAGAAATTGGGTCGGAAATGGTTATAACAATAGGCCTGAAGCTTTTCAAAATATGACAGAGAAAGATTTTGAGATAATTCGTAATCATGTTCAAGGTATAGTTAAAAGATTTAAGGATGCAGGAGTTGACTACAAAGATTGGTGCGGTGAGCTTTGGGATGAACCAGGTGAAAAAAATGCAGATCTTTTTGTTACTGGAGCAAAATGGATAAAAGAAATCGATCCTAATGTTCAGATATACTGTAATCCTGCATTTCCTGAAATTACTGGTTTTCGTAAGATGAGTAATGTGGCTGATGTTTTTGTTCCTTTTTGGGGAAACTGGTTCAGAGATCCAGTTTCTGAATGGCAAAAGGAGATTAAGCCAGGAAGAATAAATGCGTTCTATGGGGTACAGGGTTCAAATAGGTCTGAACTGCATGAAGAACTGGTTGGGCACTATCGTGTTTTGCCCTGGCAGGCATTTAAACTGGGACTGCAGGGTTGGGGATTTTATTCTTATTATTCACCACGTGGCGATGCCTATACTGACTATGAACCTGCTGGTTCAGAAACAGATTATTCTGTTGTATATCCAGGACATACTGGACCTGTTCCTTCAAGACAAGCAGAAGCATTTAGGGATGGCTGGGAAGATTATAGATTACTAAAGTTGGTGGCTGCCAGCAAAAACTCACAAGCAAAAAAACTCCTGAAAGAAGTCCTTGCTCAAATTCCAATGGACCGTGAACCTCTTACAGCAACAGCACTCCAAAAAGGTGTTGATTTTGAATCGCTGCGTTTAAAACTTCTACGTGTTGCAGCAAAATTAAAGTAGGTGTGGTTTAGTTTCCATATTAATGCTGATTTTGCTAAATTATGACTTTTTGATATAGCCAACAAGAGATTCTTTTTGAATATCGCCGGATAGTTGACAGTTTAAAATTGCCCAGGTATAATTGACTGTAGAAAGTCCACCAAGAGGAAAAATGGGACGAAGAAAGCTTCTTGTAGACAGGGAAGTCCAGTTAAGAGTAGTAATATTTGTGCTTACTTTTATGGTAATAACAAGCATCTTTGTGAGCCTTGCTACATTTAATAGTGTCTGGTCGATGCTTGTTAATCACCTTGTCTCGGCAAATGAAAAAAATCTTATACAAATCTTTGAC
>JAMWCC010000019.1 GCA_023818375.1 Candidatus Omnitrophota bacterium
AGATTTGTTTCTTCTCTGAATTCCCTGACATACAGCCTGTCAGTTCTTCCGTAGACCTTCCAGTCAAGATATTTCGGGTCATCGCCCGCAACATACTGACGGTGCTCAGCAAATTCAACACTTACCCCTTTATGAATACTGCGATGTAATCCCGAGATAAAACCTTCTACAATCGTTCTTGCAATAAGCGAAAGATTTCCAAAACGGATAAGAATTTTCGGGTCAAGTATTTTTGAGGATCTTTCCATTTGTCCGTTATTAAGATTCAGGTATCTCCTGGAGCAGTCTCTTTATAATTTTACAGGAATCCACTCCATCTGCGTCTGCAGTGAAATTTGTAAATATTCTGTGCCTTAAAACATTTTCCGCTACGTGTTTTATATCCTGAACAGAAACATTAACATCTCCACGAAGCCCTGCTCTTGTTCTTGCTGCAAGAACAAGATATTGAGCAGCTCTTGGACCAGCTCCCCAACTTACATAATTTTTTACAAAATCCGGACATTTTCCATTGTTGGGACGAGTGTTTCTTACAAGATTAACCGCATAGTTAACGACATAATCGGATACTGGAATAGCCCTCATAAGTTTCTGGAATTTTATAATTCTCTCACCATTTAAGACTGGCTCAATTTCCGGCATTACCTGAAAAACTTCTTGTTCAGCAATTTTCTTTTCGTCTTCAATATCAGGATAGTCTATGTAAATGCTGAACATAAACCTGTCAAGCTGAGCCTCTGGTAATGGATATGTACCTTCAAGTTCTATTGGATTTTGTGTTGCAAGAACCAGAAATGGTTTTTCAAGGTTATATGTTCTTGTTCCAACTGTAATCTGATACTCCTGCATCGCTTCGAGCAAGGCTGCCTGGGTTTTTGGTGGAGCGCGATTTATTTCATCTGCAAGTACAAGATTTGCAAAGATAGGTCCTGGCACGAATCTCAAACTTCTCTGTCTTGTTTCAGGGTTTTCTTCAATTATATCTATTCCTGTAATATCAGACGGCATGAGATCTGGTGTAAACTGAATTCTTTTGAATTTCAGGTCAAGTATCTTTGAAAGTGTCCTTATCATCAAGGTTTTAGCCAGCCCAGGTACTCCTATAAGTAAGCAATGTCCACCAGCAAAAAGTCCAATCAGAATTTTTTCAATTGTTTCATCCTGTCCAATTATAACCCTGTGCATCTGGTGAATTATTCTTTTCTTTGCCAGCTCAATTTCTTTTAGCATTTCCAGGTTATACATTGTTGTTCAATTTGTCATCAGATAGGTAATTATATTGACCCCGAGTTTTTGTGCCTGCTCAACTTCAATTTCTTTTGTATAAGGTCTGGGTATACCTTCCCAGCCACTTCCCATTCCGTAGGGAGAAAATATTACAGCAACAATCCCACCAAGTGTATAAACCTCAAGTGGCGGGTTTTTCTCAGGATATGAATAACGAAAATCTTCAATTTTATATGGAACTTTGTAAATTTTGTGATTGACATCCCATACAGTAATCTTTGCTTCTGGTAAAACTTTCTTCATTATACTTCTAAAGGAATCAACAAACTCCTGACTTCCGCAACATGCGTCTGCTATCAGTGCACCACCCCCAAGCAAAAATTCCCTGAGTTTTTTTATCTCTATGTCTGAAAGATTAGGGTTGAAATGTCCTGTGATATAAAGCAATGGTGTATCTTTTAATGAATCCTTTTTTAAATCAATTGGGATCCTATCAAGAAAAACAGAAGTTTTTGTTTGTTCTGAAGTCTTCTTCAATAACTTGCCCACAGCAGAAGGATGAGGATCCCAGTCGCCTGAATGTATAATCTGTCCTATGTACAGCTTACCTTCCTTTTTCTTGATTTTTTCCAGATAGAGGGGAGACATTCCAAAAAGCTTTCCGAATTCAATCCAGCCAAGGCAATATGTGAGCATGTTCATCCCGATTCTTATAGCGTCGTGTGGTTCGTACCTTGTACCCCATGGATGGGTATGAAGCGCCCATCCACATCCAAGGTCATAGGGTGAAAGAATAACCGCAGCCCTGCAACCAATATTCAAAACCCTGAGATTTGGACTACCTGAAGTAGAAACATTTTCCTTCAAAATCTTCACTGAACTTATGTCTTCAAAACAACTCATCAATGGGTGATTGTTATAAACCAGGTACATGTTCCTATCGGGATACAATCTATCAACCCATTCAACCATTGCCCTGAGAAAATCCTGACTTCCAGAAGAGGCGTTAATCCATAAAAACCCGCCTTTTTCAAGATAATCCTTAATCTTACCCATTGTTTCTGGGTCAGGAACAAATGGTTCAACACTAGTTATATACAATATTGGTATCTCTTCAGGATCAAACGAAAATCTTTTAAGGTCAATCTTTATAGCCTGATACGCAACACCAATTCTCTGCGTAGCCATACGCAAAAGATTTTCAATGTCATTTTCTGCTCTTGTCCATGATTCATTTGTTCCACATATAACTTTTCCTATAAGTACAGGTGGAGAAGGCGGATTTTTTCTTTCAGACCTTCGCAAAGGAGTGGCAGGAAGTGGTAAAGGTGGAAATGCTTCTCCTGCTTTTATTCTTTGTGGTTCTTTTGCGGGAGGTGCTTTGCCGCATTCCCATGAGAAAGATATCCCTGTACCCAGACCTAATAGCACAAATACCAGAATAAAACTTGTCTTTTTCATTTTCAATAAATAGACGCAATTGTCTATTCTTAGTTTACACCCAGAAAAAAAATATGCAAATGGCAGCCAAGATTCTCCAGTTATTAAATTGTGGTAAAATTTATATACAGAGAAAGGGGGATAAATGGCAAAGCAGCAGAAGGGAGAATCAGTCAGGATTACAAAACAGGGAGACTGGGTAACTTACAGGCCTGATATAAAGGTTCTTGATTGCACAATCAGAGATGGTGGATTGATGAACGACCACAAGTTTGACCATGAGTTTGTAAAAGCTGTATATAAAACCTGTGTTGAAGCAGGTATTGACTATATGGAACTTGGCTATAAGGCATCAAAAAAGATTTTTGCACCTACCCAGTTTGGACCATGGAAGTTCTGTGATGAAGATGACATCAGAAGGATTGTTGGAGAAAACGACACCCCACTCAAATTATCCGTGATGGCAGATGCTGAAAGGACTGATTATCACGAAGATATCCTGCCCAAAAAAGACAGCGTAATTGACTTAGTGCGGGTTGCAACCTACATCCATCAGATACCAACTGCCCTTGATATGATTAAGGATGCCCACGACAAAGGGTACCAGACAACCTTAAACCTTATGGCTATATCAACAGTCCAGGACAGCCAGCTTAATGAAGCACTGGAGGTAATAGCAAAATCAGAAGTAAATGTCATATATCTGGTCGATAGTTTTGGAGCCCTCTACAGTGAACAGATACGAGACCTGACAAAAAAGTATTTAAAATATGCAAAAGCAGCTGGAAAAGAAGTAGGCATACATACCCACAATAACCAGCAATTAGCCTATGCAAACACCATTGAGGCACTGATACTCGGAGCAAGCTGGCTGGACGCAAGCCTTGCGGGTTTAGGAAGAGGTGCTGGAAACTGTCAGATTGAACTTTTGCTCGGTTTCCTGCACAATCCAAAGTTTCATCTTAGACCTGTTTTGCAGTGTATAAGGGATTGGATTGAACCATTGCGTTCTCAACTCAGGTGGGGATATGACATCCCTTATATGCTTACTGGCATTCTGAACCAGCATCCGCGCTCAGCAATGAAATTTATGTCTGGTGAAAACTGGAAGGATATTGTTGAATTTTATGATTCCCTCGCTGAAAAAGAATGAGAAAAAAATTATTGTATTGATTGCTTCTATTGGCATCTGTATGAGTGCTGGTATAATTGGGTCTATTTTCACTTCACAATCTGTAGACTCTTGGTACAAAGCAATAAATAAGCCAGAAATCACACCACCTAACTGGATCTTTGCGCCTGTATGGACATTACTGTATATAATGATGGGTATTTCTCTTTTCTTTGTCTGGACATCTCAGAGAACCGCCCGTAAAACCATTGCACTGATTATTTTTTTTCTTCAGCTTATCTTGAATATGCTGTGGTCAGCCATTTTCTTTGGACTTCAGGACGTTTTTCTGGCACTGGTAGATATAGTTCTACTCTGGACTGGAATATTTTTCACAATTCTTGCGTTTAGAAGAGTATCAAATATCGCAGCGTACCTTCTGGTACCTTATATTTTGTGGGTAAGTTTTGCAACATTTCTGAACTATCTGATATTTATTATGAATTAACTTCAAATCTTTGGCCAGCGATAGATTTTACTTCCTATTTTTCTACCGATAACCTTATTTTTTATCCTTCGTGCAATTTTTTTTGGGTCTCCGCTTGAGAATTTTTCAATGTCATTTGCTAATCTGGCAAGTTGGTATAAAGCCCTAACAAACTTACTCATGGCATCCTCCTACAAAATTATATTTTTGTTTTTCTATCAATTTCAGATGCAATGAATTCTTCTTGAGTCATCAATTCTGATTCTGGATGTGAACTTACACTTGTTTTCCATTCAACAACCCATTTGCCGGGGTCCAAAGCATCCTGTCTTAAAATCTTTCCCCTTTCAAAAGTATTACGATGATGAACAATGTCTCCTGGTTTGAATTTCGGCTTTTTTTTGAAAAACATCCTTTCACCCCCTTTCACTCAAAACTGAAACGATTTTCCTTGAAAAGTCTGATACATACATCAACTATCTCAGGATCAAAAAGAACTCCTTTTTTGTTTTCTATTTCTGCAAGGGCAAAATCAATACCAAAGCCCGTTCTGTAAGGCCTGTCAAAAGCCATCGCCTCAACGACATCAGCAACCGCAATAATCTTGGCTTCCTGTAAAATTTCTTTTTCTGTTATTCCTTCCGGATATCCAGAGCCATTTAACCTCTCATGATGCTGCAAAACAATTTTTGCGACTTCCCAGGGAAAAGGAATTTTATTAAGAATTTCATATCCATATATTGAGTGCAGCTTTATAATATTGAACTCATCTTCAGTAAGTCTGGTGGGCTTTACAAGTATCTCAACAGGAACATTGACCTTTCCGATATCGTGCAAGATACCCGCAAAATATAGTCCACGAATCTTATTTTCAGGTATTCCCATTTCCTTTGCAATTGCAACTGCAAGATTTGCAACACGAACCTGATGACCAGCAGTATATGGATCCCTTGTTTCAATAATTTTTGCTATTGATAATGATATACCTTCTATTGTCTTTTGAAGCTGTTCATAACTTTTCTCAAGTTGGGCTGTTGAAACTTCCATCTCTTTTCTTGCCCTTAAAGCAGTTAAACAATGTCCAACATCCTCTGCAATACCAGCAATTATAGAGTTTTCTTTTTCATCAACAAATCTATTTTTCTCAGGAGAAAAGATCGTCATACATCCTATTGAATTTCCTTCAACAACAATCGGCAGAGCAAAAACACTGTTGTACCCATATTTTAAAACAATCTTTTTCCAATCTTCCGGGTAATTACTTTGCTCTACATCGCCAACAATATTTCTCTTATTCTCAAACAGTCCTTCGATTGTAGGGCAAATCTGATGTTTTTCTAAATACAGCTCTTTCAACTCAAACAAAAATTCAAATCCTTCATCAGGGTAAGCAGCAATCTCAATGGCCGAAATATTCCTCAAAACTATAATGGTAAAACCTAGTTTTGCTTTTTTTGTCAGCTCATTACACACAGAAAAAAGCATTTGTTTTTCATTATCTGCTTTTGTGAATATTTCACCGCACTCAGCATAGGATTGTAAAACATTCTGAATTCTTTCAAGCTGCATCATGTATTGTTTCTGTTGGGTCATATCAACGGCAACAGCGGTAATGCAGTAATCGTTAAGTACAGTGTCAAAGACACGCTGGGCAGAAACATATGCCCATACAATAGAGCCGTCTTTTCTGACATATCTTCTTTCACCTTCGTAATGGTCTATTTCTCCTTTTTTTAATTTTTCATAGGTCAGTTTTGTAAAAGGTACTTCATCAGGATGAATAACATCTGCAAGTTTCATCTTCATCAATTCCTCACGACTGTAACCGAGCATTTCACAGATACGGTTATTGAGAATAACAGGCCTTCCCTCAAGATCAAGTATTCCCATGCCCGCAGAAGCTGTATCAAAAAACCCTCTGAATCTTGCAAGCACTGAGTCGATGTTTTTCTCCATATGAACCCTGTCAGTGATATCGAAAATAGAAACCACAACCCTTGACCAGTCCCTTTCTTTAATGGATCGGAAATTCAAAAGTACATCCTTTTCAATACCTGACTTTGTTTTCATCTTTGTTTGAAATTGCTCGACTTTTTTTCCGGTGTAAAGCAATTCCATTGTCTCCAGAGTTATCAAATTATTTTTGAGAAGTTCAACAAGTTCACCAGTATCGTTTGTATCAAATAACTCAAATAACTGCCTGTTTATGTTGAGAACCCTGATAGAACTTTTCAAACGGTCTACATTGTTTTCAAGATATGTCTTGATATCCCTTTGATTTCTGATTGAGTCCATAATACTTTTTATTTCTGAAAAATCCATTTCAACAACGGGTACAGGTATATTTTCAAAAAGTCCACGCAGATGTTCTTCATTTTCCCGAAGGCTTTTTTCTGCATTTTTTCTAATTTTTTCAGCATTCAATTTTTCAATACAAAGTCCTATATCAGAAGATACTTCAATCAAAAGTTTTTTGATCTCATCTGAAAAAAACTCCTTCTGGTCTGAATAAAGATTCAATGCACCTATAATTTTTCTGCTCACTTTGATTGGTACACATGCAGAAGAACAAAATCCATACTCCTTGGCTTTATCCCACCATGCCTTCATCCTTCCATCAGAAAGAAAATCATTACATACACACAATCTTCCTGTTCGGACTGCGCGCGCTGTTGGACCTTTTCCTTCTGGTACTTGTGGATTAAGAGAAATTACTAAGTTTTTATAGTAATCTTTGTTCTTTTTTGATCCTGCAACTGGAAAAACAATTTTTTTCTCATAATCAACCATGCCAATCCAGGCAAGGACAAATTTGCCTTCATTACATGCAATTTCACATATATCTTTGAATAGTTGCTCAGTGGTTTTTGCCCGGACAATAGCCTGATTAACCTGATAGAGCATCGAATACATCCACATAATATTTTCTATTTCCTTCTTGGTTTTCTTTTCCTCTGTTATATCTCTGGCGATACCGCCTATACCGATTTTGCCACTTTCAAGCCTTACCGGAAATTTCCTTGATTCATAAACCCTTCCATCCACATTTTCTTCCACTACCAAAAGTTTGTTTTCTTTTAATACCTTCTTATCATTACAACGACACTCTTGTGCAGCAGATCTATCCATTAAATAGAAATCTGTTTTTCCGATTATGTCCTTGGGGGTCCTTTTAAAAAGCTTTGCAAATTTATCATTTACAAAGACATATTTAGAATCCTGATCCTTGATAAAGATCAGATCCTTAGTGGAGTTGAGAAATCTTTTTAGATTTGCCATAGCCAATTCTGATCTTTCAAAAGATTCACATCTCTGTAAACCTACTGAAATGATATTTGCCAGAGTATCAAGGAATTTAATTGTTTCAGGGTTGAATTTATTCTGCGTCTTATCTTGACAGTATAGAATTGCAATAACATCCGTTTTTGTTTTAATTGGAATGTAGGCACAAAATTTCCTCCTGTTTTTTTCCTTTATTTGAGATACGACGCTTTCAAAAAATATTTTTTTGTCTTTTAACCAGTTTTTAATAGCCTGTGTCGATAAAATTTTTTTCTGTTTCTCAATATCTTTTCTTAAATATATGACAGTTTTTTCGAAGTTGAAGGCTTCTCTTATGATGGCTCCAGCTCTGGAAGCAATTTTATAAGAATTGTTTAACATGTTTAAAGTTGAGCTCAGTTTTTCTTGCGTTCTCTGCAACTCTTCATGCATCTTTTTACTGGTGATGTCATATACTATAAGCTGAATTGTCCTTTCTTCAATTTTTGAAGCACGAGCTGTGCAATAAGTGTTTATTATGGAACCATCCTTTTTTACTATCCTGAATTCAGAAATGTTTAGACCATTGTTTGCCTTAAGTGAGTCAACCATATTTATAAAAATCTGCCTGTCCTTAGGAAAAATTATGGTTTTGAAATTTTTTCCTATTAAGTTATTTTTCTCATAACCAGTGATAGACAAGAAATATTGACTGACGTCAAAAATTTTCCCATTCGGTAAACAAGCCACATAACCTACTGGTGCATTTTCAAAAAGCAATCTAAATCTTTTTTCAAAGTTTAAAAATTGTTGCTGCCTTTTGCTTTCTTCGGTAATATCCCTGCCTTCACTGATAGTACCGATAATATTCCCCTTTGAATCTTTCAATATCGCATTGCGCCAGGCAATTAATCTTTCGCCCTTTTTTGTAAGAACCGGGTTTTCAAAATATCTCCTTAGGATTTTCTTTCCTGATACAAGGTCGTTGAAAAATTCCTTCATTTCCTGTCTGAATCTCGCAGGAATAAATGTATCAAAATACTTTTTTCCGATTATCTCGTTTTCTGGATAACCCAGAATTTCACAGCCCTTTTTGTTTATCTTCAATACACGCTGGTTTCTATCAAGCACAATAATCATCTCATTCACAAAATCAAGATATAAATTAGCATTGTTGAGGTTGCTATCTTTGAGAATTTTTTCTTCGGTAAGGTATTCTTTTCTGATTTTTTTAAGGAGTGATTTATCTCTTACGGGGATTTTCTTGTTTTTTTTACCAGTCCCAGGGTTTAACATTTTGCCTCCATTCCCATATAAATGATACATTCTAAAAAGTCACAGGTCAATTTCATGATAAAATTTAGAATGAATTAACAATTGGAAAGATCGATGTTGAGAAAAAGAACTATCCTAATTCTGGTCTTGCTCGGAAGCCTTTTTTTAATAATCGCGTGTCTTTGCACATTGTTATATTTCAGGATTTCAGTCCCAGCAAATAAATTGAAAAAAGAAGCATCGAGGTACGAAGAATACAAACTTAGTTTTTCAAGACTTCCGGTAGGTATGAGCAAAGAAAAAATCAACGAACTGAAAAGTACAAAAAATAATGACCATGTTGAAGCTGCCACCAAATTTGGTGTATGCGGACTTATAAATGAACAGAACGTTGTTGATGCACTAAAAGAAAAAAAATTGGTTCACCTTAAAGAAACAAATTATTGGAGAATTAAGGAACTGGAAGATTCCCTGCCGTATGTAACACCTGATACCGTGAAATTGCTTCAGATTATCGGGAAGAGATTCCAGGAAAACTTACAAAAAAATAATCTACCATTATATCGGTTTACCATTAGTTCTGTCCTGAGAACTGATGAAATGCAGAAGCGACTGTCAAGAAAAAACAGAAATGCTACAAAAAATATATCAAGCCATCAGTTTGGAACAAGTGTAGACATTTTGTTTAAAGAATTTGACTATACGAGTGAAAATCCGTTGGAGTTTAATTTTCTAAAAAAATATGGATACGGACCAGAATTTAAGAAATCTGAATTTGATGAACTTGGGATAATTTATTCGCAGTGTTTAAGGAAAATACTTGGCGAGACACTGCTTGAACTCCAAAGGGAAGGGCTATGCTTTGTTATTTACGAAGTCAGACAACCGGTTTTTCATGTAACACTTGCCAGAAAAATGTGATGTTAAATCATATTCTTTGCATCAAGCCTTATATACCTGATACCCCTGTTTTCTGGTTCTATGCACCAGAAAACTGCAAGAATAGTTTTATCAGGAAGTATTGCTACATGGGGTTCCCCGAAATTAAAATTTGTCCAGTCTGAATGGCTTTTTAAAAAAGCATCTATTGATGGCTTTTCAACGCAATATATCATCTCATCTGCATCAATTCTAAGTCCCACATCAAGGACGCTTATCAGTGCAAGTCTTATTCCATAAGGTGGTACCCTTCTCTGATTATAAATAAAAAAAATCCTGCCATCAGGCAAGGGTGCAAGTGCCGGGGTTTGTCCCATAATACCCGTCGGTTGGGTTTTTGACCAGGTTCTACCATCATCCTCTGAAACAGCGTATGGATTTGAGAAATCCGAGCCATTTTTTTGATTAATCTTCCAGCAAGTACCAAAAAGCCTACCGTCCGCAAGCTCAACAACCCATGCTTCAGCCGCAGATGAATAAAGTTCTTCAAAACTCAACATCCGAGTATAACTCCAGGTTTTTCCTTTATCCCTGCTTGTCAACAACACAACCTGATTCCTTTCAACAAAATTATTCGAGTCAAAGGTATTATAAGGCGAATAACAAACATGCCATGAACCACTTTTTGTTATACACATTGCACCTGGGGCTTCTGCTGAACATAAAAATGGCTTTGGAATGACAGAAAACTCTGTCCAGGTTTTACCATTATCCAGAGAACGTGCATATACCAGCTCATTTTCTTTCAGTCCCTGATTTTCATTCCGCCAGAAAGATTCACCAGGAATATCAATCTTTGTTCGTGTCCCAAAAAAGAATATCTCTCCATCGTTAGTGCAGCTGATCGAACCGAATATACTATACTGGTTTGAAAGATGTTTCCATGGAAATGACATATCCTGCCATTTTTTACCTTCATAGGATCTCATCAATACAGGCTTGAAATCATTTATTCCAAGTCCCGACTGAACCATAAAAGAGCAGATTATATCTTCTGTAGTCACCAAACAACGGGGACCACAGGCAACAGCATGGTCTGTATCCTTTTCAGCATTAAACACAAATCCACTATCAATAATTTCAAATACATCGTTCATTGATAAAGAAATTTATTTTTTAATTTAACCCTGAATGGTTGTGATGGTTTTGATTGTTTTCCTTCTATGTCTTTGTACACGATAAAAAGATAAAAATCTGTATCAGGTTTAAGTCCTTGAATGAGAGAACCAGATTTTGTTAGATTCGAAGCAATTTTTACCGCAGCGGTTCCATCAGGATAAACGCTTACCCACACATCATAAGATTTAGCATCAGATGCTTCCTGGAAGTAAATATTACATCTTGTCCCATCAGGCATATGTTCTGGATCCTGGACTGACAAAATTTTAACAGATGGCAAAACTCCAGTTTGTTCAAGATTTTTTATTGGATTTTCAAGTGCAGGTATTCCTTGTGGTACTGGCATACGAATATTTGATAGTTTAACAGCTTTATCGGTCATATCCTCTGATGATGCATACTCTGCGTATAAATCCCCAAGCAACACATCTTCATCCTTTGCAGGAATAAGTTCATTTCCATAGATAACCCAGGAACGCCGCTCAACAATAATTTTTTCAAGTCTAACAGGTAAATCCACTATTCCATCCCCGCCAAAAGAACCCCACCAGGATGAACCAAGTTCCCTGAAACAATCATACGGCGCGTTTGATGGCATTTGAAACTTGATATATCTCCAGCCGTCAAAGCAGAAAAAGCTATGCGTTCTTATGTCATCACAGTTCCAATCATCCTTTGTTCCCACACTTATCCATTTTTCACCTTTTGCATCCCTTAACATAAATATCACTCTTCCCCAGTCGCTTGCTGCATAAACCCATAAGCCAAGGTGCGTTGCCTTTCCTGGAATTGTAATTGGTTTTGGAGGAACGAGAGTTGTGTAATATGGCATTACCCTTCTGTCTATTTTTTGTTTCTCAAGTCGAATTCTTAAAGCTTTTCCACCATATTTTTTATCAACCTTTTCACCAGCAATACTCATTTCGCCAGGAAATCTTTCTATCTGAAGTTTATGATTATTTTCATATTCATAGTCGCGAATCTTTGAAATCTTCCATCCATTACCAATATTTGCCAGTTTGATTGCATTTCTTGAAGGAGCAGAATCAGAATGATCTGGTTCTCCAAGTACCAGTTCTATCTCTTTTTTTAGCCCTTCAAGATACACAGGCGATTGTCCGATATAGAAAGTTGCTACTCCATTTTTTTCTTTCAAGACCATCGGATTATCATTCATATCATAAACCTCAACTTCCTGACCGGGTTCCAGTTTTATTGTCACAGGTCTTTTTCCCCTGACTGTCCACAATACATAAACAAGTTTTCCTGTTTTGTAGTGTTTATATTCCTGACAGTAGGTTGAAGTGCTTCCTGTGGGCACATACCTAACAAAATTGCATCTATTGATATGTCTTGTTAATGTTGCGTATGAAACATAAGCAAGCTTTGGCATGGCAAGAGGCAGTCGCGTACAATAACCGCCTCCATAGTGATTTTCTCCCCAGTAGTTTGCACAATCAAAAGGTGCGTTTGAACTTGCGTGATTATTGATTCCATACCCAATGAGAACAAGAAAGTTCCTCGTTGCGATGTTTGCCTGGTCTTCAAAGCTTGTGTCATAATCAGCTGATGAAATACAGGTTCCCTCAACCACAACCAGATATGGATTGGGTTTATATTTTCTTATATCCTGTAAAATCGGATACAATCTATTCAGAACAACCTGGTGAACCGGCTGTTCGGGTGTTCTTTCAAAACCAGGTAAATCAAGACCAACTCCATCAATCAGTTCTCTTGCCTCAGGGCTCAATCTTAAAAATATCGCCGTATAGTGTGGATCTCCATGGGGTAGCAAAATTTTTACATCAGGCCATTCTTTTCTGACAGCCCTTGCCCCAAGAAGGAATTTTTCAAGCTGTGTACTGAAAGATTTCTCTTCATCTTCAGTCAATTTATAGTCAGGTTCATTATAATGAGTGGGCCAGATACCATAGGTAATTGGACCAATACCCGGTTCAGGGAAAAACAAAATATATTCTGGTTTATTTATTGGACTTTTTTCAACTTTGTACTTTTTCAATTCTTCAATCAGCCATTTTTGTGTTGCTTCAGGGTTTTTTGGATCATAATATTTCGCATTTGCATACGCAAAACTGTTCACATAGATTACACCACCATCAAATGCCTTGAATGAAACATAACCCAATTTTTCAGCAAGTTCTCTTATTTCCGGACTCGCTGTCCTGTAAGTTGTAAGATTTGTCTCTGCACCTGCCTGAGCCATTACAATGAGTTCTGTTTTAAGGTCAGGTGTGTTATGTGCACCAGCCCAGTTCCAGTAACCAAAAATAGGTCCCTTACCTTCACTCCAGTTTCCTCTTTCTCTCGTATCAGGATGAAGATAAGCAAAATTCCTTGTGCAGGTATAACTTTCACTGCCTGACGAACATGCAATATTAAGATAATGCAACCCGTATCTGGTTGGATTTAATGAAAAATTCAATGTGCGGGATTCATACGGTTCCAATTTTATAAACTGCTTCTGCATGGATTTATCTATTTTGTCGTAGTCAACCGTTGAAACCTTAATTTCAATATTTTTTTCTTCATCAGTTTTGTTCACAATGTTTACTGTATAGGATGGCTTTAAGGGTGCTGTCCAGACATGTCCCACAGCGTCTGGTTTTACCTCAAGATCTACTTCAACTGATTCAAGAGTTGCAGCATAAATATGAACGCCACTTGGAAGTCCTGCACCATGCCAGCTATATTCAAGGGGATCAGGGTATGCCCTGTATGGTTGTACCTGCTTTGTAAGCTCAAGGCCAACCCTGTCAAGATCAGAAAACCAGTCCATTGCTTCCGGGTCTATGGGAATTATGACATGAAATAAATTGACTGTCTGACCATTTTCAAGCTTTACAGGAAAAACTTTTTTTGCACCTGATTTCGCTGAATAAACAGGAACTTTGCTAGAAAAATTAAATGGATGACCTGCGTTCGGCCTGTAAAACTGAGCGGTGATAACAGGAACATTATTTTTTTCTCCATCATATGTACCAATAATGTGAAGTGCCTTATACCTTGCGTAGGGAACATACATACAGAATCTTGAATAATCAATCCTATCAGCTGAAACCCATCTTCCACCAAATGTTCCGAAATTTGCAGCGATATAACCCTTTATTGCTCCAAACTGTACCCAGCTTGCGCCAAGGTCTATATGGTCGTTTTTTCCAACTATTTCAGGAAATAAGAATGGAACTTTTTCTTTTGCCAAACTTTTTTTCAAATTTTCAATCTGTCCTTTTGCCAGTCCCAGACCTTTGACAACCTTATAATTATTTAAAAATCCTGAAATCTCCAGAGGAAAAAATCTTTCATCAAACTGGTGTGGTTTTTCAATTTTCATGCTAACCAACGTTGCACCATAGTACATTGATATTTTGATTGTACCTTTTTCCTGTATTTCATGTTTTGCACTCAATTGTCCGACAAATCTGCCATCAAGATAGACCCTGAATAAATTTTTGTTGACAACCAGTTTCAGTGTATGAAGTGTTTCATTTATTTTTGGTGCATTTGCTATCTGCCACTCAATATTTTTCCTGATTTCTTCGGGCCAGGTGAGGTTGATATCAGAAAAAGCTTTAAAATATAGATGTCCCTGTTGTATTTTACCGGCATCTGGCTGAATACTGAAACTATAATTGAGATACTTCATTTCATGGGAAGCACTTACTGAAGCATTGAACGATTGCTTCGTTTTATCGGGTAAATCTGCACAACCAACAGAAACATTGATACTTGCTCCATATGGTTTTTCAGGAGAAAGATAAAAAGAAAATTTATACTCAGAGTGTGTCTCATATAAATTTTTTCCTGTAATACTCACATGTCCATCTTTAGCCGTGGAAAGAACCGGTAAACCATTCTTAACATCGAAAGTATATTTTGTCCCTGAAACTGTCCATTCATCAGGTTTTGAACCAAGAATTTTTCCGATATCATCTGACGCTGAAAAACATATTGTACTCATGGCAAAAATCAGACCTGAAAATATAATTTTTCTCATGGTTATCTCCTGTTTGTATTCAAAAACTTAACAGTTTACTTGAACTTTGTCAAGTCTTTTGAAAAAAAATATAATTGAGTTATGAAGAAAAAGGTCATTGTAGGAATGAGCGGCGGGGTTGATTCAACAGTTGCCGCAATTTTATTGAAACAACAGGGCTATGAGGTGGAAGGCGTTTTTATGAAGACATGGGATGAAAAATATTCTGCTTTGTGTAATAAAAAATCAACATGCTTTGGACCCGAAGAAAAAGAAATTGAGCAACTTGGTAGAATAAGTAGAATTCTCAATATACCCATTCATATCATAGACGCCAGAAAGGAATTTAGAAAAAGAGTCCTTGATTATTTCAAGCTAGAGTATCTATCAGGCAGGACACCAAATCCCTGTGTGATGTGCAACAGGTTTATCAAATTTCATTTTCTCATTGAAGAACTTGAAAAAAAGGGCGTAGAGTTTGATTTTTTTGCAACAGGTCATTATGCAAGAATTGAATGTGATAAAAGTAAAAAAAGGTTCATTCTGAAAAAAGGCATTGATCAAGATAAAGACCAGAGTTATTTTCTTTTTCTTCTGACGCAAAAACAACTTTCAAGAATTATTTTTCCTCTTGGAAACTATACAAAAAATAAGGTTAAGGTAATCGCAAGAAAACATGGATTGGAAATCTCAGAAAAACAAGAAAGCCAGGATTTCATTACAGGAGACAGGTTTTTTTTGTTTGATGAAGGAATTAAAGAGGGTGAAATTGTTGATAAAAATGGAAATGTCCTTGGAATGCACAAAGGGATAATTCACTACACAATCGGACAGAGAAAAGGACTTGGTATTGCTGGAAAAAAACCTTTATATGTGATTGAAATACAACCAGAAAAAAACAGGATTGTTGTTGGTGAAGAAAAAGATCTTTACAAAAAAACTCTTACTGCGGATGGTGTTAATTTTGTGAGTATAGAAAAATTGGAAGAACCAATGAAATTAAAAACCAGAATTAGATACAAACATTGTGAGGCACCATCTGAAGTTTTTCCACAAAAAAACAATGAGGTACTTGTAGTTTTTGAAACACCACAAAGGGCAATCACACCAGGTCAGGCAGCAGTATTTTACAAAGACGATATACTAATAGGTGGTGGATTTATAAAAAATTAAGTTTCTCTGAACAATAATCTTTGAAATTTTTTACTTCCTAAGAAAACGTCTGAGACTTTGTCCCTTAAATCAATTCCTATTTCAAAACTTTTTTCTGGCAACAAAATTTTCATACCAATAGCCTCATTTTCAGTCATTTTTTTGTTCTTCTTATCATATACAGGAATATTCTGAACATGTTTGATCCTGGATGAAAAATCATAAACAGCAATAAATGTTGCAACAGATGAATTCTTCCTTTGCATTAAAAAGGGCACACTATCTTTCAGATGATAGCCAATACCTGTGCCTGTGAAAATTTCAGAATTTTGGTTTTTCAACAAGAAAATCCTGATACGATCGTTTGTGTGTTGTGAAATTTCTATAGAGAGTGGTTCTCTTATTGCATCTACCTTCTTTACATTTTTCAGATGCTTGTAGCCATCCCTGACACCTTGAAAATCCACAGGAACAAAATCCTGTGTTTCTTTGAGTTCGCCACGAAAATGTATTATCCAGTCAATATCTGCCTTTTTTTGCCCTTCAACCGAAAAAACATCCACAAGAAAATTCTCTGTCAATAAGAGAAATCTCTTCAACACATATCCGGGATATGCTGAATCGCAAATGGACAGACAGGCAGAATAGTCTACACTATCCACAAAATACAACAATTTTCCTGTTGAAGGCTGCTGATTTTTTTCATCAATCACAACAGTGTTATGAGCAACAGTGGTTCTGCACCAAGTATTGTATTCAGGAACACTGTAACTTATTCTTCCAGGATCAAGCAAAAACTCCTTTCCATTTGCAAATACAACGATATTTAACTTGTCGGGATGGCCGTGACTGTCTCCATGCGGTCCATAATCAAGCATCACACAAACCTGTTTATTCCCTTCTCCTTTTCTTAAAACAGCTATGCCAGTATCAGAAAGATTGATACTTTTTAGTCCTGTATCCTGTAAATCGCTTTTTATTCCTGCGTATCGCTCAAAAATCTTGTCTCCAAAATACCTGTATGCCCAGAGAAAAAAAAGATTGGTAATTTTCAGATTCACAGGGTCACTATCATGAAACACAGGCATACTTCCATCAGGATACGCAAGATTTATTGGTCCCAGCCACATTGACTTTAATCTTTCATTTTTCGAAAAATCAATGCCAGAGCTTTTTGCAGCATCAAGTGTGTATTGAATTGCCTGTAATGCATAAAAATGATATGCAATAGTACCTTCATACCATAGGCCATCTCTTGTGATACTGTTTTCGACCTGCCATAACAGGCCATATCTTCCATAAATTCCTTCTCTTATCAAAGATTCATCACCTGTAATAAGTCCCACAACTGTATAAGCAGCATTAAACCATGTCTGATGATTATTTTTGCCACCGTGAAAAATCTGGAATTTCAAAATTTCTCTGACGATATTTTGTAAAAATTTCTCTATATTCTTTCTATCTTCATCTGAAAAACACGTTGCATCTGCCACAAGGTCATAGGCGCTGGCTAAATCAATCGCTGAAACTGCTTCATCAAGATTCTGGGCATACCTTCTTCCACCAACAACTGCAAGAACTCCTTTCCTTCCCCATCTGTCATGCCTTTCAAAAGTTGGGTAGAGTGCTGCAAGTTTAAGAAGAATCTGCTTCACTCTTTCGGCATATCTTTCATCTCCTGTAAATGCGTATGCTTTTGCAAGGGTAATACAATCTTTATCAATTTTGTAGTTGAGGTGTGTGCGGTACGCACCAATTGTTCTTTCATCAGTATATGCAGTACCACAAGCAGGACATATGTGTCTTGTTTCGGTCTCTGCCTTTAACATCGCATTGTCCTTTGGACAGTAGTAATAAAAAATCCAGTCTCCTTCTTTTTCTGGGATCTTAAGTGGTTTATCAAGAATTGCATCTGCCTGTCTCATTGCTCTCTGTAATTCTGCTGGATTATTCAATGATTCAATCTCAGATTTTGTATGTAAAAACCTCGGTCTATCCTGAAATACAATTTCGCCCTGAACAAACAAAGGAAACAAACAAAAAATTACTATATAGAAATAAATCTTGGAACTCATCATTTTATTTTTAGAAATTCAAACTGGTCGATATCAGTGGCAATAATAAGCCTATTGCCTTTTTTCTCTGTTGTGATTTTACTGAATACTTGCTCAACAGCTGTTGCATTTATCATGTCTGTATCTATCACTACCTTTAATCCCTTAACCGGTTTCCCACTGTAATTAACAAGTGATATGTAATACATGTCTCTTTCTCTGTCTTTCAACAGGTTCGCCTCCACATATGGATTATCTGTATAAACAGGTGGCTGCGGCAATATATTACCTGTTAATTCCTTGATAAATTCCCTGACCTGTGTGTTGTAATCCGGATAATTATAAACACTTAAATCTTCTCCTCCCCTGCCAAATGGCTTTAAGGGATACGCTCCCTTTAAGTATACTGTCCCGGGCAGTGTACCTATTATTATCGCTTCTCCCTTTCCATATTTGTTTCTCACAATAGCTGGCTCTCCATTTAAATACCTTCCTATCACTTCTCCTTTATCTACATCAAAACTCTGCCTGTATCCATATACTTCCATCTTCATTAACTTATCAGATGTCTCCATCTTTATCTCATCAAGCGGTAATGCATACAACAACTCAAGCTTCGGACGCAAACTTTTTTCCCTCTTGATTAAATTTGCTCCTTTTATTCCATATACTTCCTTCAATACATCTAACTCCCTGTTGTACTGGTCTTTTAATCCACCTCCAGCTACTGATATTAACTTGCCGCCTCCTTCTACCCACTTCCTTAATGCTTCTGCTGACTCCCTGCTTATATGATCTCCCACAAGTATGTATACATCATAGTCCTTTAAGTATCCCTTCACTAAATCCTGTTCTCCTAATACCTCCACTGGCACCTGCAGGTGTCTCAACAATAAATATAAGTATGCCCGCTCACCAGGATAGATAGTATTGCCCGATAAATACCACGATGGCTCTACCTTCTCCTGTGCTATATCCCAGATGTCCGTACTCACCAGCCACCCTATCGCCACCTTACCACTAACTACATCTGACTTGAGTACCTCTTCCTCTATCATCCCAATTCGATAATTGGCTTCTTTTACGGTTTTAAACATCCCTGGATAGTACTTAACATCAAAGTAGTTAATCCAGTCAAAACATTGTGCGGCAAATGTATAAGCGCCAAGCTTCACAAAATCCGGTGGATATCCATAATAACTATATGTTATAAGGTATGTTCCTTTTGGTGTGCTGTAGTATTTTGAGAGAGAGCGTGCAAGAGCACATTCATAGGATAATATCTGTACACCTGGAAAATCAGGCGTGTTCAATCCCCACGATATCTCACTTGAATACCCTGTCACCCCCCTTTCTGAAAACAATAAAAATGGGTCTACGCCTGAATGAATTGATGGCTTGCGTCCGGTACTCGGAAAGAAACTTCCTGAGTGTGTGATTGTTCCTTTCGGGAATATCTCTTCTATAAGCTTTGTGGCATTCCTGTTGTTCTCAGCAAATAATAATGCCCTGAAATAATGTGAGTGATAATAAAGTACTGGTCTTGATACCGATTCTTCTAAACTGCCTGTGCCCAGTTTCACACTCTGCCACAACTCTTCTTCTGTCATCTTCTTACCCTTTGCTATCTCTTCAAGCACATCAATCCCCACCACATCATATACTGATACCTTCTTATCCTTCAGGTATTGCCTGAATTTTTCATTGATCTTTTCCCATTCACGAAGTGTGATAAGCGGTGGTGGTGAAGATTCTTCTATCAATTTAATGCGCTGCGGAAGGTCGCCAAGACCCTTTTGTTTAAGCTCATTGTAACTTTTTTCGTAGACTTTTCTTAATGGCTCATAATTACCTTCATAGCAGGATCTGCCAATGGCATTAAAACCAGATGTGCGAAGGTGCAGATTTTGAAGCGATAGATAACCGACTTTCCTGTTAAATCCGAATTTTTCTCCTTCAGGTCCGAAAACTTCAGGTGTGCAGGCACCGTATTGTCCTGTCATTCCTGCTGCTGAATATAATTTCCTTGCATCAAAATCTATTGTTGGATAGACAGTAAAAGGAGAAAGAAGTCCTATCTTTTGCGGCTTTTTACCCGACACCTGATATTTCTCAATTTTATCTGTTAATTCCTGCAAATATTCTGAAACAAGTCGAGCAGGCCTACCCTGAAGGATATCCTGTTCCCAGTAACTATTGCCTGATGAAACTACAATCTCATTTGTTCCAGTGGCTGCCTTGAATGTCAGGTTTGTTCCTGGTTTTAATTTGATTGTAGCTGGCTTTTCCTTTTTTATGTCCCTTGTTATCAGTATCTCTGCTGGCTGGTCTGTATCAATAAAAAATGTTCCTGGAAAAACTTTCAAAAGTTCAACCTTCTGCCATTCTGTTTCATCTCCAGGATTCAAAAGCAAGGAAGCATCTGGTTTTTTATCTATCAGTCCCTGTTTTGAAAACCAGTATACAGGTCTTGGTCCCATGTAATAGCCAACAAGAAAAAACCTTGTCTCAAGCCGAACTGTCGCAGGTCCAGACGCTTTCTCTGAAATCCGTAATTTCACAAAAACTGGCTGTTTGAACCTGCTCATTAAAGACGGTCCTTCCTTTCCTCTTGGCCAATCTGTATAATCATCCCCTGGCTCAAGAGACAAATCAGTTGTCAGATAAATTAAATCTATTACTCGCCTGCACGAAGGATAAATGTCCTTACTTTTTTTCAGCATTATTGTGGCTTCTCCTTTCTTCAAATCAACGGTTGCCTGCTGGTAAACATAGTCAGTATTGTGGTATGCCCATGGACTCTGTACAAGCCACTTTCTATCCATTGGAAAATACTTAAAACTATCTTTTTTTCCGAATTCACCAAGAAAAACTGTCTTTTTGTTTTGAATTATTTCAATACTGAATAAACTATTGAAGCCATACGCTGATTCATATCTTACCCAGAGATTGTACTTTCCATCCTCTGGAATAAAAACTTTTTTTGTAGCAAGTGCATCAGTGCTTTTTTCATCATCTCTCATCCTGTCTTTGCTCCATGTTGCTGGCCTTGCAGGAAAATATCCTTCAAATCCTTTGATAACCTTCCATCCCGAAATAATCTGAAAATCTTCTGCTTCAATACACAACTCTGCTGCAAAACATGCCTGAGCAAGAAATAAAAATAATAGTAAATTTCTCATTTTTTACCCCCTACCTCATTAACCACTTCTTCAGGAAGAAGAAGTTTTTCTGCTGACGGTGAAAGATATGGTGGAACATTCAACAAAATTTTTCTTCCATTGCAACCAGAAAACATCCATAACCTGCCATCCTGTCTTTCAGGGACATCCACCTTGAAATAAGTGTATCTCGGGAGCCCGGCAAATGAAAAAACTTCTCTTCCGTTTCCATCAAGAATCTTACCTGCTCCACCATCAGAATAACCTGCAACAACTTTTGTCCCTTTTGGAACATAAAAATACATTGACCACATTGTTCCCGGCGAAAAAGTACGACCCTTTATACCCGACTCAAATGTCCAGGGTAAATCCGGTTCAATAATTTTTACTTTTGCCCTGTCTTTGCCACTGGTAATTTTGAACCAGTGAAGCCCTGTATGAGGTGTTTCTAAAGTAATCTCATACGGCTTTCCATCAGGAGGAACGCTTGTATCCTGTGCAACAGGTATCTCAGGAGATTTAGAAGAGTAAAGATATATCCGCACATTTCCATAGTCTCTGTAAAAAGAAATCAAACCACCTGTCACCTGAAGTTTTATCTTTGCCGGTGCCTTCTCTATCCAGGTGTAAATCGTTTGTGGAGCGCCTGATTGTACCCCTTCATCGCCAACCAGTGTTTTATCCCTGACAACAATGTTTTCAAGTCCCCTGACGGGCGTAAGTTTTTCGCTGAAAGAAACTGGTTCAATAGGAAACAATGAATTGTTTGCTATTCCATTTTTCAATATTGCAAGGATTTCTTCTTCTGTAAATGGGTCTTTCACCTTCCAGGGATTTTTTCCTTCTGGCACATTCCATCTTGCTGTCTCTGGTAATGTCACATCCTTTGCCATGTCCTGCAATGTCACATACGCTGCAACAAGGTCTATCATCTGGGTGTTTTTCATTCTGTAGATGTACTTCATCATCTCTTCGAAATTCTGCTGCTTCTCTGTGGATTTTGCCTGTGCATATTTCAAATATCTCTCGGCATAACCTGTGTACAGAATTAAATCGTAAATCCTGTTTCTTATAGCCGGTTCTTTTGTCTTTGCAAGCGCCTGGTCCAAATACCTGTACATTCTTCCTATAAGGTCTTCAGAAAAAAGCGGTCTTTTATCTTTCTCATCAATTTTGTATATCAAACGGTAAAACTTCTCCATCGGTTCCTTTGCGTCACCAAAACACTTCTCAAGAAAATCGTTAAAAAGAGCATCAACCTTTTTTGTTTCATTTACATCCCATAGAAATCTGGAAAGCATATAATTACCCAGTCCTGCTGGACCCCATGTATCCGATGTCCAGCCACTGATAAGTCGTATCCCTTTCTGATAAAAAGAAGGAAGATTTTCCGTAAGATATGTAATATCTGATACCCTGGGTCTGCCAGGAACAGCATAGTCCCAGATGTATGTGCAGAAAGCATCGCTGATGCCAACCATGGCTCCCTGTTCTTTCCAGCCATCAATCAATTCATCAAGTGTATGACCGCCTTTTCTTTGATGAGTGGTGATATTGACTATAACATTGGGTTCAACCTTTATTGACGGATACGGAGCATGATAATGATAGGCAAGCATTCCAACAAACCTGCTGGGGTATTTTTCTCTGATTGCCCGAGCTGTGATATTGGAAAGAAAAACCGCCCTGTCTGTGATGCTACCAATCTTTTTACACTCTTCACATTCACACCAGTTACCACCATCGCTGGGCTCCATTGAAAGGCCATCTGCATCAGTATTTTTCTCAAAATACTTTATCGCATATTCCTTTATCAATTCCTGTAATCCAGGGTTTGATATGCAAAATTTTGACGATTTTCTTTCTCCGCCAACAAGACCAAGATATTCAGGATGCTGGGTAAAAACATTTTTGTAAGTAGAGATAATTGCCTGGTAGGCATGTCCACTTGGAACAAAAAAACCACACTGCATTCTGTTTTTCTTCATCCAGTCATTCCAGGTATTTTTGTTTTGACCCCAGAACAGGTGCCCCTTGCCTATATTTCTTCCAAAAAATGAAGGCTTCCCATATACATCAAGGTTCACCTTCAGACTTTTTATCTCAGGAATCACTTCCCATGTTAAAGTCGGGAAAAATTGCCTGTAGCCAATCCTGTAAAGGAAGTCCCATATTCCATGCTGAACTCCAATCTCTGTGGCTCCGACAATAAAAAGAGCGTCCTTGTGGCTTTTTATGATATACTCATCCCTTCTGAACGGGTCTTTTGTATCAAACATTTTTGCATAGGGCAGGGATGGGAAATCCTGGATTGTACCCACAAGCATACCCTTATCAGTGTTTTCTGTTGTGATTACAAAATTTGCCTGTGTGATTTTGTTAAGGTACGCAACAAATTCTTCTGCATTTTTCTTTGTTTTTTCTGTTGCTTTTTCACTTACAACAACATCAAGCAGGGCCTTCCCGTCTTTAGTAAGTATTACTTCTTCAGAAAAAACTGGCGCTATGAAGAGACACAGTGTAAAAAATAGCAGGATAAATTTCCCCATTCTCTCCTTTATTTTCGGATAAGTTTGGAAAACTTTCTTGTAATAAAATAAGTTTTAATCGTTCTCGTGTCAAATTTATTTATTTTGGAAATCAGTTGATACCCAGGTTTGAAACCAGTTATATAAAAATACAGGCATATCAGGATGGTAATTGCAAGAATACAGCAGGGTACCTACACAGCACCCGGTATTTTTAATCGAAAGACACAGATTGTAAAACTTTTTTACCGACTAATTTTTCGTATCTCAAAACAGAGCCGCCTCGCGGATTTGAACCGCGGACCTGAGCATTACAAGTGCCCTGCTCTACCACTGAGCTAAGGCGGCATCTTCATAATTTTTTGAAAGTTTGCGTTGTCTTTATGGATTTTTCTTAAACCATTGGTATCCAGTTTAAGTACCTTTTGAATTATATCACTTTTTTCAATAATTTCAATATTTCAACAATTTTCAAAAAGATTCCTGATACCTTGTTTCCTTATATCAATAGTTTTTTGGGCAACAACAATATTATTAACTAGGCATCAAATCTTTTAGCTACCTTCCTACCCTTAACAAATTTCAATGCCTCAAACCAAATAATGCTGGCAATGCCGGAAACAATACATATAAAAACATCACCAATGTCAACCGGACCAAAGTTAAAAAGATTTCTGAAAAATGGGTTTGTATTTATAAGCATCAGAACAACAAGTGTTCCCACTGTAACAAGAATTAGCGCTCTATTCTTAAAACTACCCTTCGAAAAAGCAAATCTTGTTTTTGAACGATTTGTGAATATCAAACAAATATTTGCAATGATAAGAGTTATATAGGTAATTGCTCTGGAACTATATTCATCATGTCCGCTTGCAAGAGAATATAAAAAAACAATAAAAACTACTGCAAATACAATAATTCCCTGAAGAAAACTTAGAAAAAAAGTATTTCTATCAAGCAGGCTCTCGTTTGCTTTTCTTGGCGGTCTTTTCATTAAATCCTTTTCTGGTGGTTCTGCTTCAAAAACAATTGAACAAGCAGGATCAATAATCATCTCAAGGAAAACAATGTGTACCGGAGCTAAAATCAAAGGTAATCCCATAAACACAGGGAAAAGAGACATCCCAATAATCGGTATATGAATTGATATAACGTAAGAAATTGCCTTTTTTAAGTTGTCAAAAATTGTCCTGCCCGAAATTATTCCAGACACAATTGAAGAAAAATTGTCATCTGTAAGAACAATGTCCGCTGATTCTCTTGCCACATCTGTTCCTTTTTCTCCCATTGCAATACCGATGTGTGCTGCCTTCAAAGCAGGTGCGTCATTGATACCGTCGCCTGTCATCGCAACAATCTCTCCGATTCTTTTCAATGCGTCAACAATCCTGAGTTTCTGGTCAGGCAAAACCCTTGCAAAAATATTGCAATTTTTAATTACCTCCAACAATTTCTTATCATCCATTTGCGCAAGCATTTCTCCGGTAATTACATTTTCATAGGATCCAATCCCAATTTTTTTCCCGATATTTTTTGCAGTTTCAGGATAATCTCCAGTAATCATTATTATTCTTATCCCTGCCATTTTACACAGTTCGATAGACGCAATAACCTCATCTCTTAGAGGATCAGTTAAACCAATAAAACCAATAAAGATAAAGTTAAACTCATGTTGTATAGTGGGAAGTTTTTTATCTTGTTTAAATTCTGCTTTTGCAACACCGATTATTCGTAAATCATTTTCAGCCATCTTTTTTATTATTTGCTGAAGATAATTTATCTTTTCTGCCTGTAAATGGCACAGATCAAATATTGCTTCAGGAGAACCTTTGACTGCAATGATGTAATCATCACTGTCAGGAGCTTTCCAAACGTTTGACATTGCAAACAATTCATCAGAAAGAGGATATTCGCGAACAAGGTCCCAGTTTTTGTGAATGTGTTCTGTTTTTGAAAGATACTTCTGCCCAAAACTCAAAATCGCCTTTTCCATAGGATCAAATGGTTTTTCAAGGCTCGCTAGAATTCCAAATTCCACAAGATTATGGAAATTCTCAGGAAGGGTCTCTAATTCCTGCTGGAAAATTTCAAGGTTTTCACCAGAGTAAAGACCCCTCACTTCCATGCGATTTGTGGTAAGGGTTCCGGTTTTATCAACACATAAAACAGTTGTTGCGCCAAGTGTTTCAATCACAGGTATCCTTCTTGTTAAAACATTAGATTTTGCAAGCCGCCATGCGCCAAGGGCAAAAAAAACAGTAAGTATAACTGGGAGCTCCTCAGGAAGAATTGCCATTGCCAGTGTGAGACCAGCAAGAATTCCATTCAACCAACCATATTTCAACAGTCCATACCAAAACGCAATGTTAATACACAAAAACATACCAACAATAGAAAAAATCTTAACAAGTTTTTCAATCTCAGCCTGCACAAGGAGTTTTGAAGGTTCTATGCTTTGAATGGATTTACCTATTCTGCCCAAAAGTGTATCTTTACCAGTTTTTTCAACTTTCATAAGCCCATAACCCCTTATAACCATGCTGCCAGCAAAAACCATATTATCTTTTTGAAAAGATTTGTAATCACCAGAATAATGGTAGATTGATCTTTTTCTTATAGGTAATGATTCCCCGCTAATCAAGGATTCATCAACGAATAAATTTACACAGGTTATGATTGTACCATCAGCAGGGATCCTATCCCCTTCCTTCAAAACAACAATGTCTCCAGGCACAACTTCTCTTCCAGGGATTCTTTTTTCAACTTTATCCCTGATTACTACTGCTCTTGGACTTGAAAGATTTTTTAAGGATTGTAGGGCTTTTTCTGTCTTTCTTTCCTGGTAAAATGTAATCCCCATGATAATAAAAACAAAAGCAAGTAACATCTGCGCTTCCAATTTGCTCCCCAGAATTAAATATATCAAACCACATGAGACAAGGAGTAAAAACATTGGCTCCCTAATAACACTCAAAGCAATTGTTAAGACATTTCTCTGACTGGAAGGAGTTATTTCGTTGTAACCATAAATTTTAAGTAGATTTTGAGCCTGATTTTCTGTAAGTCCAGAAGGTCTTGATATCATTTCAGCCATTGGTCCAGATGTTGTGCAACGAATTCATCGTCATTTAGATGTGGATACATGCTGTAAATTCTATCAATTTCCTCTAATTGACCTTGAGATAAAGTTTCCTCTTCTTTAAGAGTCCATATTCCCTCAAGAAGTCCCTGTCTTCTCAATATTTCATGAATCCCTGGAATACAACCAGCAAAATTATTCGCTGCATCAAAAATCGCTGCATTGCAATCAGTAACTTCAATTCCAAGAGATAACAATTCTGCTGGTACAGGTTTATTATTTTCGACTATAGAGTGTATCCTATTAAGGATTTCAACAGCTTTTAAAGTCCAGCATGCCCAATGTCCAAGAAGTCCACCAACAATCCTTAAAGTTCTGTCTCCGAACCTAAAACCAGTCAAGAGATCAAAAATAATATTATCGTCATTACCTGTATAAAGGGCAATTTCTTTTCTGCTATCTGCAACAGCCCTTACCACATCTATGGTCTGGTATCTATTGAATGGTGCAATTTTTATCGCTACAACATTTTCAATTTCAGCAAATCTTCGCCAGAAGTCATAATCAAGAATTCTTCCTCCCACACTAAGTTGAAGATAAAAACCAAAAACTGGGATAATCTTGGCTATCTCCCTCACGTGCTGAATCATCTGGTCATTGGATGCGTCCTTAAATGCAGCTAAACTTAAAAGTACTGCATGGTAGCCAAGTTCTCTGGCAAGTGTTGCTTCTTCTACCGCCTGTGCTGTTTTTCCAATAACACCTGCAATTCTTATTATCGGCTCGTTAAGTTTGGTCTTGTTTTCGTATTCTGAAATTGTTTCGGATCCAATTTCAAGAACAGGTTTGTACAAACCAATTTTCTTATCATGAATCTCAAACTGAGTTGTATGGACACCAATAGCAACTCCCCCGGCTCCTGCAGAAAGATAATAACGTGTTAGAGCCCTTTGCCTCTTTTCATCTAGCTTTCTCTTTTTTGTTAGTGCAAGTGGATGAGCAGGAATAACAACACCTTTTTGAATTTTCTTCAGTACTTTTTTTGAAATTGTCCGAGACATCAATACCTCCCTTTTCTTTCCTCAAAATGGGTTGGTTTACCAAGTGTCCTTCCGCCTTTTTCAATCCAGTGTGCAATCCATTTAATCAATGTATCAATTTTAACATCTGGTCTTCCAAAAAGTTCAAAACACAAAGATGCATCTGATAGATAGGCGGTGTCTGATTCTTCTCCCTCAAAAACAGGAGTTTTATTGAATATTTTTCCGAATTTTTCCGCAGTTTCCCGAACAGAAATAATTTCGGGTCCGGTAAGATTAAGAATTCTTGCAGGTACAGAGCAGATGCTCAAGGATTGGAAAATAATACTGTTTGCCCACCCCTGCCATACAACATTAACATATCCATTTTCTAGGTTTATTGGTCTACCCTCATAGACCTTAATCCCTATGTCATAGATTACACCGTATCTCAATTCAACCGCATAATTGAGGCGAATGATACAGCAAGGAGTTAAAAATTTTTCTGTAGCATACTCAC
>JAMWCC010000111.1:0-4774 GCA_023818375.1 Candidatus Omnitrophota bacterium
AATGAAACTGAGAATGATAGGCTTTTGGATTTTGGCCTGTGTTGTTATTTCAGCTTTATTCAACAGTTTATTTGGATTTGTATTTTTAGGATTTGTTTTTGATCCCTTCATTATTTTGGGACAGGCAGTTAGCTCAGCAGGGTTCTGGTTGATTTTACTTTTTTTGATATTGATATTAAGTACCTTGTATCCAAGACTGTGGTGTAATTCTTTCTGTCCACTTGGAAGATTTTATTCAATAATAGGCATTTTGCTTGGTAAAATTAAAAATTCGAGATAAAAAACATGACGAGAAAAGAATTTATAGGTTCTTTTGCGGCCATAATTGTTGCAACCTGTGTTCCAGATATACTTTTGGGTGGACAAAGAAGGTCGTTTTTTATAAGGCCACCCGGCTCATTTGACGAAAAAATTTTTCCAAGTCTATGTATCAGATGTGGGCAATGTATAAGGAGCTGTCCTGCAAGATGCTTGAGTCAAGTTAGTATAGTGGATTCACTCAGAGCATGGGCAACTCCTGAAATTATACCCAGAAAAAAGGGTTGTATTCTTTGTCAGAATTGTGGTAGGGTTTGTCCAACAAATGCGATCAGGGTAGTCAGAGATGATTTGATCAAAATTGGTACAGCAAGAATTTACCAAGATATCTGTCTGGTATGGACTCATCAAAAAGAATGTCTTATCTGTTTGGAATACTGTCCTGTACAGGCGATTTATCTTGACCAGGAAGGTAGACCTTGTGTTAATTTTGAAGTTTGTACTGGCTGTGGGTTGTGTGAAGAAAATTGTCCAGTTGTTGGCAAAAAAGCCGCAATAAGAGTTACTAACTGGGGAGAAAGAAGGGTTCGCATTGGTGAACAATACAAATGATTAAAATAAAAAGGGGGAAATAATGAATCTTGGGGCGCAGGAGCTGATTTTAATAGGATTGATTGTCTTGCTTCTTTTTGGAGCAAAAAGGCTTCCTGAAATTGGAAGAGCTTTTGGAAAAGCCATAGGTGAATTTAGAAAAGGCTTAAAAGAAGTGGAGAAGACTGTTGAGGAAAGCAAGGAAGAAAACAAATAGACATGAATAATGAAAAAACAGTAGAACCATCCTTTTTTGACCACCTTGAAGAATTCAGACGCAGAATCATTTATGTTGTTATATGGTTCATAATCGCCTGTTTAGGTTCCTATTTTTTTAAGGATAAAATACTTAAATTTGCTGTTTATCCTCTATCAAATTTTCAAAAAACGCCTGTTTTTGTTTCGCCACTTGAACCATTCTTTTCTATTCTTAAACTTATATTTTTCTCAGGTCTGATTTTTAGTTTTCCGTTTTTGATGTTTCAGTCGTATCTATTTGTTAAACCAGCACTTAGCAATTATCAGACAAAGGTACTGGCAGTTTGTATTGCTTGTGGAGTTATCCTTTTTTACACAGGACTGGGCATTGGATATTTTTTTCTTATACCGTATGGATTACAGATTCTTTTAAGCATTGGTAAAAATTCAATTTCACCAATGATTACAATAGGTAATTATCTCACTTTTCTTATCTGGATGGGAATTATTATTGGTTTTGCTTTTCAGTTGCCTGTGATAATGTTTTTCTTAGGATTTACTGAGATTGTTGAAGTCTACTGGTTTAAGAAAATTAGAAAAGTCGCCTATGTTTTTATTTTTGCAATGGTAGCAATAATGACACCGACTACTGATGCAATTTCGCTAATAATCATATCAGGGATTATGATTTTTCTTTATGAGATTAGTCTAATTTTTCTTGATGTCTTTTTTAAACGTAAGTTTTTGAAAATGAGTAAAGAAGAACAAATTAGTTAATAAAAAATATAAGCATCGATTCTTCTTCGAGATTTTTCCTTCCTTCGGGTCCAAGGCCATTCTTACAGCATGGGGCTTGTTTTTGATATTGATACAAAAGTTTACATAATATATCTTATGCGACGTAATTTAACGCAAGGCGAGATATACCAATAGGTTACATTTATATAGAAATTTTATCCAGAGATATCCACAGGTTGGATGCTTACGAATGTTTAATTTTACTCAATGCTGCTCTTTATCAGATCGCTAAACAATTTTAAAGGGTTTTTATGTTTGACGTGAGGGAAAGTCCAATTATGGTAAAAAATTTGGGTTTATTTTTTTAAATCGGGCTTTTAATAATCTTTAACATCTCGGCAACAGCATTTTTTAGTCCTACAAATAATGAATGGCATATGATACTGTAGCCTATATTAAACTCCTGGATTTGTTTTACTTCCAGCAGCGGGATTATGTTTCTATAGTCCAATCCGTGGCCAGCGTGCGTTTTTAGTCCTGTTGATGATGAATATTCAGCTGCCCTTGCGATTTTTGATAGTTCTTTTTGCCAAAGGTTTTCTTGGTCGTTTTCAAAGTATTCGGCATATTTACCTGTATGAATCTCAATTGCATCTGCTCCAGTTTCTTTTGAAGCGCCTATTTGTTCAAAATCTGGTTCAATAAATAGGCTTACTTCTATCTTGTTTTCTTTGAATTTCTTAACGATATCCCGGATTTTTTCAAAGTTCTTTATGACATCCAGGCCTCCTTCTGTTGTAAGTTCTTCTCTTTTTTCTGGAACAAGTGTTACCTGGGCAGGTATCACATTAAGGGCAATTTCTATAATTTCCTCGTTTATTGCCATTTCAAGGTTCAATCTTCTTACTGTTTTTTTTAGTTCATAAACATCCCTGTCCTGAATATGTCTTCTATCTTCCCTCAGATGGCAAACAATGGAATCGCATCCAGCAATTTCACATATTCCAGCAGCAATCACGGGGTCTGGAAATCTTCCTTTTCTTGCCTGTCTGAGTGTAGCGACATGGTCAATATTAACTCCCAACTTTCTCATCATTCACCTCCATCTATCAACAATTTTCTTAATTGTTTTTATAAGCAATCGATTCTCGGAAGGTTTACCAATAGTGATTCTCATAAAATTGCCTTTTATTCTAAAACCTGTCATAGGTCTTATAATAATTCCATTTTCTTCAAGTTTCCTGTTCAATCTATCAACATCATACATTGAATCACAGAATATAAAATTTGCCTGTGTTGGAAATACTCTAAATCCAAGATTTTCAAGACCTTTTGTTAAATAATCTTTACCAATTTTGTTGTTTAAAATTGACTTAGTGACAAATTCTTTGTCTTCGATTGCCGCCAGTGCTGCCTCTTGAGCAAGGGAAGTAGTATTGAAAGGTGGTCTAATTTTTTCCATAATTCTGATTATTTCTTTTGATGCAATTCCATAGCCAATCCTTAAACCAGCAAGGCCGTATATTTTAGAAAAAGTCCTTGTTACAATTACATTCTTTTTCCCAAGCCAATCCATTGCAGTACCGAACTCAGGGTCTTCAACATACTCAAAATATGCTTCATCAGACAAAATAATGACACTATCAGGAATGTTGTTCATTAACCTTTTTAACTGATTTTTTGTAATATGTGAGCCTGTGGGATTATTCGGATTACAGAGAATAACCATTTTTGTTCTTTTACTAATCTTATTTACAAAACTTTCAATGTTGTAACTGAAATCATCATTGAGATTTACGGCAGTCGGACTTAAACCGAATGCATGGGCGAGAATCCTATAGATTATGAAGGAAGGTTCTGGAAAGATTATCTCATCCTCAGGTTCACAAAATGCCTGTATCGCCATACTTATTATTTCACTCGAACCACTTCCGACAATTATTTGACTGCTGTTAACGTTTAGAAATGAAGCCAATTTTTCTCTTAATGCCGATGCAGAGCCTTCGGGATACCTATTTATTTTTGAGATTTTTTTCTTAATGGCTTTTAGAGCCAATGGAGAGGCTCCTAAAGGATTTTCATTCGAAGCCAATTTAATAATCCTTGGAATACCTTTTTCTTTAAAAAGTAACTCAATTGGTTTTCCCGGTACATAAGGTTGTATCAATGAGAGGCTCTTTTTTGCAAGATTTTCAACTGTTTTAGTCATTTTTTTAGACTCAAACCTACAAGTTTCCTGACATTTTCCATGGTTTCTTCTGCAACAACAGATGCTTTTTCTGCACCATTGTCCAGGATTTTCCAGACATATTCGGGCGAACTTTCAAGTTCTTTCCTCTTCTTTTTTATGGGTTTAAGATACTCAATCAAATCATAACCCATTTGTTTTTTACATTCAACACAGCCGATTTCAGCTTTCAGACACTGTTGCTCGATTTCTTTGTAATTACTTGAAACAAGTTTTCGATAAGCAAAAACAGCGCACTCGTCCGGATGTCCTGGGTCTTTTCTGTAAAGTCTTTTCTGGTCTGTAAACATTTTTGATACTTTTTGAATGATCTGTTCATCCGGATCTTTTAAATATATCGCATTGCCATAGGATTTACTCATTTTTCTTCCATCTATACCTGGTACCTTCGGTGTTTCTGTAAGAAGTTCTTTGGGCTCAGGGAAAAATTTTCCATAGATGAAATTGAATCTTCTTACAATTTCTCTTGTAAGTTCAAGATGAGGTAATTGGTCAATACCTATGGGCACATACTCAGCTTTGTATATAATTATGTCCGCAGCCTGTAGGACAGGATAACCAAGGAAACCATAGGTTGTTAAGTCTTTTTCTTTCAATTCTTGCAACTGCTCCTTATATACAGGGTTTCTTTCAAGCCATGATATCGGTACAATCATCGAAAGAATAAGATTAAGTTCTGAATGTTGTTTCACCATTGACTGAACAAAAATAACTGATTTTTGTGGGTCAAGACCGCATGCA
>JAMWCC010000111.1:4784-27910 GCA_023818375.1 Candidatus Omnitrophota bacterium
TTCAAAAATGTTACTTTTAATGTTTGATGGATTCATGTATTCTGTACTAAGAGCATGCCAGTCAGCGATCATATAGAAACATTGATAATTTTTTTCCTGTAGTTGTTTCCAGTTTGCGATGGCTCCAAATAAATGTCCAATGTGCAATGGACCTGTGGGCCTCATTCCACTGAGTATCCTGGGTTTATATGAAGTTCTTAAGTTCATAATTTCATATCCTTTTTGGAAGTTTTAAAAAATTGTCTAAGAATTTTTCTGTGGTCAAATGCTATTTCTTTAGGAAGCTCTTGTTCAGTGAAGATTTTTACTTTTGATGCATCGTCTCCAGCTTTTAATTCTCCTTTGCCCTTACATGTAAAAGCAATTGAAATCGTATGAAATCTTGGATCTCTTTTAGGATCAGAAAATACTCCGAAAAGCTTCAGGTTTTCGATTGTCAGTCCCGTTTCTTCTTTTGCTTCTCTTATTGCGGCCTCTTCAGCAGATTCCCCATAGTTTATAAATCCACCGGGGATCGCCCATCCAGATGGTGGATTTTTTCTGTAAACAAGTACAATGCCCTGTTTGAATTTTATTATTGTATCGGCGGCGGGATAAGGATTTCTAAATGTCTTGGAACAAAGATTCAACAACATTGGTTCAAGAGCGTCTATGCATTTTTTGAAATCCTCATACATTTTGAATTTTACCTCTAATTTATCAATTGTAGAAGGATTTTTCTCTCGTATAAAATCGTTTAGCATTTTTATAAGGCTTTTTTCAGTATGTTTGGGCTCCGAAATTATCTTTACTTTCTTTTGTTTATAATCTAGGAGACTAACTTGAAAGATTGGTGAATTCTTATCATTTTCCCGACCTATTGAAATTTCTATAGTCTTGCCAGCAATGTAGTAAAATCTTTTTTCCATATTATGAACTTACTAACTTCCTAACTTCTGAAGTCCATGATTTGAATCCATACATTTCTGGTTCTTGGACCATCAAACTCACACAAAAATATTCCCTGCCATGTTCCAAGTTGTAGGTTACCCTCATCAATTATAACAAAAAGACTTTGCCCAGTGATTGCTGATTGAATGTGGGCATCAGAATTACCCTCTGTATGAGTGTATCTTGAGTCTTCAGGTGCTATTTTGCACAAAAATGAAAGTATATCTTGTTTGACTGATGGGTCGGCATTTTCATTTATAGTTATTCCGCAGGTTGTATGGGGAACAAATATAAAGCAGATACCTTTTTTAACACCGCTTTTTTGTATAATACGTGATATAACCCCGGTGATATCTATCATTTCCTTTCTTTTTGAGCTTTTTATAATTATTTTTTCCATTTTCCCTCAGGCATTATAAAAGGTGGCATAGGCAAGATATGTGGAGTATATATCGGCCTTGCTTGTAACCTCAAAAGGCGCATGCATTGATATTACACCTGTGCCGCAATCAATCGTCGGAATATTCAGTCTTGCCAAAAATGTAGCGACTGTTCCCCCACCACCCTGCTCTACTTTACCTATCTCTGCGGGCTGCCAGTGAATTTTATTTTCGTCAAATATCTTTCTGATCCATGCAATATATTCAGCCGGTGGTTCAGTGCTGCCTGCTTTACCTCTTCCTCCTGTGGTTCGTTCTACACAGACACCATGGCCAATTCTAGCGGTATTTTTAGGATCATAGGCTTCTTTATATCCTGGGTCAAACAGTGATGAGACATCTGCTGATAAGGCTTTTGAGTTTTCATATATATATCTGATATTTCTTCTGTAATCCGTCTTTTCTGCAATTTCTTCAAGAAAGAATTGAAAAAAAGTTGATTGAGCTGAAGTACTTCCATAACTTCCAATTTCTTCCTGATCTACCAGGACACAAAAGATACTTTTTTGAGGCTTTCCAATGTCAACCAATGCCCTTAAACAAGCATATGAACATACCCTATCATCCTGTCCATAACCAAGAATAAGGCTTTTATCGATCCCTAGGTCTTTTGCTTCCCCGGCAGGAACCATTTCAAATTCGCTACTTATTAAATCTTCTTCAGAAATTCCATATTTTTCTTTAAATAGCCTCAGCAGATTAGCCTTCACTGGTTCTTTATCCTTTTTTAAAGGAATTGTAGCAGCCAAAACATTAAGACTTTCTCCAGGGAAGCCTTCTTCTATTGGTTTTTTTAACTGATCTTTTGAGAGATGGGGTAATAGATCTGTAATAGTAAATACTGGATCACCTGGATTATCTCCAATTTCTATATTAATTTTGTCACCATTTTTTAAAACAACTATTCCATATAGGGCAAGTGGGATTGTCAGCCATTGATATTTTTTAATTCCACCATAATAATAGGTTTTAAAAAAAGCAATACCTTCATCTTCATATACAGGACTTGGCTTCAAATCTAATCTTGGTGCATCTATGTGTGCCACAATAAACCTGGCACCCAATTCCAGAGGCTCTTTACCGATTACTCCGAAAATTGCCTGTTTTCCTTTATTTATTTTGTAGATTCTATCTCCGTATGAAAGTTTATTAAACTTTGATATCTCTTTAAACCCTTGTTTTTCAGCCATATTTACTGATGCTTCAAGAAATTTTCTTTCTGTTTTGTTTACTGAAATAAAACGTCTGTATTCTTCGGCAAAATCAAATGCTTTTTCTTTTTCATTTTCAGTCCAACTTGTCCATGCATTTGTTTTTAACATAGCGCCTCCGTCAAAGGTTATAAATAGTGTAATTTTAAACACAAAGATCGTCAACTTACCAGTGTTCCCAGATCAGGACTTCTTCAATAGGCTTTTTTTGTGGAGATGGATTTTCCGCTGGATATCCAAGGGCTATAATTGATACAAGCTTCAATCCCTCAGGTGCGTTAATAATTTGGCGGATTTTTTCTGCATAAGGTTTTTTGTCTCCAGCTATCCAACAACTTCCAATTCCAAAAGATTGAGCTGCTATTAATATGTTTTGAGTCGCAGCGCATCCATCTTCAAGATAGTATTTAGTATCCTGACAAAAAACCAGTATACACGCAGGTGCTTCAGCGAGAAACTTTCCATGGTCTGTGGCTTCAGCAATTTTCTTAATGGTTTTGTCTTGTGTAATAATAACAAATTTCCATGGCTGAATGTTTCTAGCAGTTGGCGCAAGCCTACCGCAATCAACTATCTCTTTTAGAATCTGTTGGGGTATCGTTTCTTTTTTGTAGGTTCTGATACTTCGTCTTTTTTTGATAACATCCAATACGTTGTTGCTTGTTATCTGCATATTTTTTCCTCCCTTTAAACTTCATAAAATATATATTTTGACGATTACCTATTTGTTTCATTTTATAGATCGATTCCTTTTATTGCGCCAATCCTGGGGTATGGGTGTTTTATACACCTCATATCTGTAACCACATCTGCGTAATTAATTATAGAATCAGTCATACCCCTTCCGGTTAACAAAAGATGCATTCCTGGATTATTTTTTCTGACTTTTTCGAATAAAGATATTATTTCTGTATCTTTGATAAGTCCATCCCTTACTGCTCTCACAAGCTCATCAGAAGTTCATCAATTACAAGAAGATGATATTTTTCAAAAGAATAAAACTTTGCCAAAAATTTACTCCACTCTTTCTTAAAAAGGTCCTTGAATTTCTTTTTAGTCAACCCGGCTGAAAAAGATGGGTATTTTTCACAGAAGGTGAAGACCTTACAATCAGTCAATTTTTTAAGCACTTTTAGCTCACTACAAGATTTTTGTTTAAAAAAGGTACAATAGGCTACCTTTTTTTTCTGAGCAACCATTCTTACAGCAATTCCTATTGCTGCTGATGTTTTCCCTTTTCCATCACCTGAAAATACAATTCCTTTTCTCTTCATTATCAAAACTCAACGGGTTTTCCAGTTTCTGCCGATTTATAGATATTTTGAATGATTTTGGTAACCGAGATTATTTCTTTCGGCGTTGTTATGGGTTGAGTATTATTTCTAACACAGTTTACAAAATGCTCAATTTCTGCATGATATACATTCACCGATGGAAACTCAGCAGTTGTATCAGTTACAACTCCATTGAGTTCCCCAAATATTTTAAGTGGTGGCTGGGATGATGGGCAATATTGAACACCGGATTTTGTTCCCATGAGTGCAATTTTCAACCCTGTTTCAGAATTTCCTGCCCAGCTGGCTTCTAAAAATAATGTGGCATTATTTTTAAACCTTATGAACCCTGCTGCAAGGTCTTCTACATCAAAGATTCCACTTGGTTTATCTCCTACCCTACTCCAGATAGGAGGCCATCCTCCATCAATTGCCTGATTCTTAAACTTGTTGTATGTAACTCCAACTATAAGTTCAGGTTCAGGACATCCCATAAAATAGACAGTTAGGTCAAGAATATGAACCCCAATGTCAATAAGGGGTCCACCACCTGCTAACTTTTTTGTGGTAAACCATGTTCCCAGCCCTGGAATCCCTCTTCTTCTTAGGCAGGATGCTTTTGCATAATAAATTTCACCGAGATGACCATTTTCCACCAATTTTTTTATAAACTGGCTATAAGGAGTAAATCTGTGGCAGAAAGCAACCATAAACTTATTGCCAGTTTTTTCAGCTGTTTCGATGATATTTTCAGCTTCCTCAACATTTAGAGCGACTGGTTTTTCACAGATGACATGTTTTCCAGCTTTCAATGCAGAGATTGCTTGCTGTGCATGGAATGCATTCGGTGAACATATACTGACAATATCAATGGGTTCCTTGAGTACATCTTCCCAGTTTACAAATCTCTTAAGGATTCCAAATTTTTCAGCGACAAAGGACAGTTTTGCTTCGTTTGGATCGCTTATAGCAGCAATTTCAATGTCGGGTAATTGCTTGAATGCTTCAATGTGAGAATGTGAAATACCACCGGCTCCTATTATTCCGACCTTTATTTTTTTCATCTTTGTCCCCCTGTTAATTTTTGAATAGTATTATACCAGAATGGAGTTGTTAGTAAAGCGACCAACATTATTGAAAATTGGGAAGGATTGATGTATACTTTTTTAAATTCTTAAAGAGGGAAAAAATGAACAAAAGAAAATACGATCCAGCATCGATTGAAGAAAAGTGGCGAAGGATATGGGAAGAAAAAAAGATAAACTACACTGATATAACAGACCACTCGAAGAAATATTATTGTCTTGATATGTTTCCATATCCTTCGGGTTCAGGCCTCCATGTGGGACACTGGCGTGGATACGTGCTTTCAGACGTTTGGGCAAGATACAAAAAACTCCAGGGGTACAATGTTTTGCATCCAATGGGGTGGGATTCTTTTGGTCTCCCAGCAGAAAATGATGCTATAAAAAAGGGTATTCATCCAAAAATCAGCACGAAAAATAACATCGAGAACATTAAAAGGCAACTAAAAGAAATAGGCGCAATGTATGACTGGACAAAAGAAATAAATACAAGTGATCCTGAGTACTATCGCTGGACTCAATGGATTTTTTTACAAATGTTTCATAAAGGTCTAGCCTATAGAGCAGAAATGCCAATAAATTGGTGTCCAAATTGTAAAACAGGACTTGCCAATGAAGAGGTGATTAATGGTTGTTGTGAAAGATGCGGAACAACTGTAACAAAGAAAAGGATGATGCAGTGGATGTTAAGGATAACCCAGTATGCAGAAAGATTGCTTTCGGATCTTGATCGGTTGGACTGGCCTGAAAAAGTAAAGGTTATGCAGAGAAACTGGATAGGTAAAAGTGAAGGTGCTAGTGTACTGTTTAAGGTAGACAATGGTTCGGACATTGAACTGGAAGTTTTTACGACAAGGCCAGATACTCTTTTTGGAGCAACATACGTTGTTCTTGCTCCTGAACATCCTTTGGTATTCAAGATAACAACACCAGACAGACTTTCTCAAGTAAGGGAATATGTTGAAAAGGCTATCAATAAGTCTGATCTTGAAAGAACACAACTGTCCCGTGAAAAAACAGGTGTTTTTACAGGAGCATATTCGATTAATCCTGTTAATGGGAAAAGAATTCCCATTTGGGTTGCCGACTATGTGTTGGTGCACTATGGTTCAGGTGCAATTATGTCTGTTCCTGCACATGATATGCGTGACTTTGAGTTTGCAAGGAAATTTAGTTTACCGGTGATTGAGGTTATATACAGCGAAGATGCAAAAAGAAACAAAGATGGGTCTTTGCTTGATGCCTACGAAGGTAAGGGGGTTCTGCTTAACTCAGGACACCTTACTGGCATGGATTCAGACGAGGCTAAAGCCGCAATTGTAAGATGGCTTGAAAAAAGCGGAAAAGGCTGTTTCAAGGTGACCTATAAATTGAGGGATTGGGTTTTTTCTAGGCAGAGATATTGGGGAGAGCCTATTCCAATAGTTTATTGTGATAATTGCGGAACCGTACCTGTGGATGAGAAAGATTTACCTGTTGTTCTTCCTGATGTTGAATCTTACAGACCTACAGGAACCGGAAAATCTCCACTTGCAGGTATTCCTGATTTTGTCAATACAATTTGTCCAAAATGTAAAGGACCGGCAACCAGAGAAACCGACACGATGCCTCAATGGGCAGGTTCTTCATGGTATTTTTTGAGATATCCCAATCCAAATCTTAAAACTGCTGCATTTGATAGGGATGTTGTTGATAAGTGGCTCCCTGTAGATTGTTATATTGGCGGTGTTGAGCATGCAATATTGCATTTGCTGTACGCAAGATTTTTTACCAAATTTTTGTACGACATAGGTGTTATCGGTTTTGATGAACCATTCATGAGGCTATTTAATCAGGGTATGGTAACAAAATTCAGTGAGAAAACGGGTAAACTTGAGAAAATGTCGAAGTCCAAAGGGAATGTGGTTAATCCTGATCCTCTTGTTAAAAAATATGGTACTGACACTGTGAGACTATATGAATTATTCATTGGACCCCCAGAAGTTGATTCTGAATGGAATGATTCTGGGATTGAAGGGTGCTTCAGGTTCTTGAAAAAGGCTTGGGATTTTGTTGTTAAAGAAGTCGATAAGAACAGTCAGACGAATGATATTTCGAGAAAAAGATTGCACTTGCTTATAAAAAGGGTTACTGAAAGGATAGAAGAATTCAAGTTCAACACAGCTATAAGTGCTTTCATGGAATTTTTGAAGGATCTACCGGATGATACTTGCTACTCAAAAGAAGATATTGAAAAATTTGTAATACTGATTGCACCATTTGCCCCACATTTTGCTGAGGAATTATGGTGTGAAATACTCAAGAACGAGGAAACTATTTTCAGGGCAAAATGGCCAGGTTTTGATAAATCCCTCATCGTTGAAGAGACAATGACGATCCCTGTTCAGGTTGATGGGAAACTTCGTGGAACATTATCTGTTTCAAAAAATATTGATGCTGAATCGATTTTCGAAGCAGCACTAAATCTGGAAGCAGTGACCAAAATAATAGGAAACAAGCGGATAGTTAAAAAGATTTATATTCCGGGGAAAATTGTAAATTTTGTTCTTGAAAAATAAAATAGGGCTGGGGTTTACCAGCCCTATCGTAAAACAATTTTAACCTTTTACTTTTGTTCAGCCTGTTGGGTCTTCTCTGCTTCCTGTTTTTCTTTTTCTTTTTCTTTTCGTTCTTCAATTCTATCTTTTATATCGCTAATACCAGCTGCAATAGCAATAACGCCAACCAGCAAGATAAAAAACGGCACCGCTGCTTTTAGACCTTTAACAAAAAGCTCCCACCAATTGACAATTCCCAAAATCCCTATGATTACAGCTATTATCCCGCCGATCAATGCGCCCATTCATCCTCCTTTGTTTTCATCACTAAATAACACACTAATTATTTCACAAAGTTTTAAAAATGTCAATTAGCCACGAGGATGAAACATCTTATGAACGTTTTTCAAATGTCTTTTTGACACCTGGGCATAAATTTTTGTAGTGCTTATACTTTTGTGTCCAAGTAGCTCTTGAATAATTCTAATATCCATCCCTGACTCTAAAAGTAAAGTTGCAAATGTATGCCGAAGCATATGAGGTTTAATAGATACGTTAAGTCCTGCTGTTTTTCCGCTATTGTGGACTATTTTCCAGACATTCTGTCGCGTCATGGGCTTACCTTTTCTTGTTTCGAAAAGAAAGCCTTCGTTTTGTGAAATACAATAAGATAGAAATGGTTTTATTTCTTCAGGAAAAAAAACTATCCTTTCTCTGTTACCTTTACCGATGACTCTAATCCAATTTTCGGTCAGGTTTATATCATCTTTCTTTAGTGATGTTAACTCTGAGATGCGCATTCCTGTCGTTGCAAGAAGTCCAATGATTGCGATATTCCTTATTTTTTTATGATTGTTTTTTGCATTAGTGGTTGATATAAGCTTGTCAATGGTTTGTTTATTCAGTATTTCTGGAATTTTTCTTTCAATTTTAGGGCTTTCGAACAGATTCAAAATACTAGGGTTTACATCACCTTTACTTATAAGATACCTGTACAAACCTCTAACAGATGAGATGTTTCGTGAGATTGAACTTGATGATAAACCCTTCTTTTTAAGAAACATCATGTAGTCTATTAAATTTTTTCCTCTGACATACTTGAGTGGAATATTCTTTAATATCAGAAATCTGAAAAATCTTTCAATATCATTTCTGTAGGAAATTAAGGTATTGGTTGAAAGATTTTTTTCAACTGAAAGATATATTAAAAAATTTTCTTTTATCTGATTCAGAATTTCAGTCTTCATGGTTACCTTTGTCAAAAAATATAGGGATTTGTTTTTAGCTCATAGCCTAATGTTGTTTCAGGTCCGTGTCCAGGTAAAATTATCATCTCCTGTTGGAACTGACAGATTTTTTTAAGAGACTTTATAAGAAGATGCTCGTTTCCACCCGGTAGGTCTGTTCTACCAACTCCATTACGAAACAGAAGGTCTCCAGAAAAAAGATAATTTTTTAATTTGAAACAGACACTTCCGGGTGTATGTCCAGGAGTGTGGATCACCTTTAAGGAAATTTTTTCTGTTAATTCAATTGTTTGATTGTTCTTTAGAAAAAAATCCGGTGGGGTATAGATAGTTTTTGATCCAAAGACCGAGGATAGATTTAAAAAACTATCTTTAAGATAAACAAGATCTTTTTGGTGTATTCCCAATAAAACCTTATTTTTGATTAAAGTCTTAATGTAATTTGCTCCTGTGTGATCGTAATGTCCGTGTGTATTCAAAATATACGCGAGCTCAATTTTTTCCTTTTTAACAATATCCATAATTGCTTCTGCACAATCTCCGGGATCTATGATAATTGCTTTGTTTTTGTCTATAACAATATAGCAGTTTGTTTCTAACTGTCCCACGATGAGTTTTTTTATGGTAAATTCATAATTTATTAAGTTCATAAGTTCTTAAGTTATTCTTCAATCATTTTTAAGACTTCTTCTTCAGAAATAATTTTGACTCCAAGTTTTCTTGCTTTTTCAAGTTTTGATCCGGGATTTTCACCAACAATAAGAAAATCTGTTTCCTTTGAAATGTTCTCTGAAACTCTTGCACCGTATTTTTTTAGCTGAGTTTTCATCTCTTCGCGTGTATATTTTTTTAGCGTACCTGTGATGACAAATCTAATGCCAGAAAGTTTACCTTCTTTTTTTACTGGTTGTTCCTGTTTGGTATTTACTCCTGCCTTTTTAAGTTTTTGAATAACTTCGTTATTTTTAGGATTATCAAAAAATTCTTTGATACTTCTTGCCGCTACCTGTCCTATTTCGGGAATGTTGGCAAGTTTTTGCTCATCAGTATTTTTTATTTCATCCAGGGAAGTGAAATTTTCAGCAAGAATTTCGCTCGCTTTTTCTCCAATGTGCCTTATTCCCAGAGCATATATTAGATTCTGAAATGGTACGTTTTTACTTTTTTGAATATTTTCTACAAGCTTACGACTTGATAATTCTCCCATTCTTTCAATTTTTTCAAGTTGCTCAGGTTTCAGTGTATATAGATCAGCATAGTCCTTTACAAGTCCTGTTTCGACAAGTGCATTAACAATCTTTTCACCAAGCCCCTGAATATTCATTGCCCTTCTGCTTGCAAAATGAATGATTCTTTCTTTTATTTGCGCCGGGCAGCTTACATTAGGGCATCTATAAGCTACTTCGTCTTCATCCCTCACAACCTTACTTGCGCACTCCGGACACCTTTCCGGAACTTTTATTATTTTTTCTTCACCTGTTCGGACTTCTTTTACCACTTTTATAACTTTTGGGATTATTTCTCCGGCTTTTTCAACAAATACCCTGTCTCCAATTCTGACATCAAGCCTTTCTATTTCATCAAAATTGTGTAAACTTGCCCTACTTACAGTGGTACCGGCAAGATGGACTGGTTCAAGAATTGCAACAGGTGTCAAAGTGCCCGTCCTTCCAACTTGCACTATAACATCTTTGACCGTTGTTGTTGCTTGTTCTGCCGGGAACTTGTAAGCCACAGCCCACCGAGGACTTTTTGATGTATATCCCAGTATTTCCTGATCTCTTATGCTGTTGACCTTTATGACTATACCATCAATTGCATAGGTCAAATGAACTCTTTTTGTTTCCCATTCCATGCAGAACTCAATCACTTCTTCGATATTTCTAGCCCTTTTTCTTTCTGGATTTACAGGAAAACCTAGATTTTTTAAAAAATTAAGGGTCTCTTCTTGTGTAGGTGGGTTCTTTTCAAAAAAGCCGCCATATGCAAAAAATTTTAACCTTCTCTTTGCAACTTCTTTTGGATTTAGAAGTTTTAATGAACCCGCGGCTGCATTTCTCGGGTTGGCAAAAGGTTCTTCTCCTGAACTTACTTTTTCTTTATTTAAAACTTCAAAATCAGATTTTGACATATATACTTCACCCCTTACTTCGAATTTTTCCTTTAGTGAGACATAAAGAGGTATATCTCTTATCGTTTTTATATTTTCCGTGATGTTATCTCCAACAAAGCCATCTCCTCTTGAAATTCCTTTTATAAGCAGTCCGTTTTCATATAGAAGAGAAACAGCTACTCCGTCAATTTTTAGCTCTAGGAAATACTCAACCTCTCTTCCAAGGGATCTTCTTATCCTGCGATCAAACTCCCTTAATTCTTCTTCGCTGTAGGTATTATCAATACTCAACATGGGTCTTTCATGTTTTACTGATTCAAACCCTTCGAGTGGCCTACCGCCTACTCTTTTTGTTGGTGAGTCTGGTTTTGAAAATTCTGGATACTTTTGTTCAAGTTCAGCCAGCTCATGTATTAATTTGTCATACTCTTCATCACTTATTACTGGGTTGTTTTCCACATAATATTTTTCGTCATAATAACTAATTAGTTTATAAAGTTCATCCATCCTTTTTTTTGCTTTTTCGATCTCTGACATATTCCCTCCATGAAATTGACATCTATTTAATAAATGATACACTTTTTTATGATATGTTGAAAAGGAGAAGGGGTGACTGAGAGGTATGAACTGGGTCAACTTCTACTGATGAGAGGAGTTATAACCCAGCAGCAGCTGGAAGATGCGCTTATTGACCAACAGAAAACCAAGAAATTTCTTGGAGAGATTGAAAAGGGTTTTGTTACTAAAGAGACATTGCTCGAATGTCTTACCGAACAAAAGAAGGCAGATTATATAAAATTGTCAAAGGTAAGAGGTATCAAGCCAGAGATAGTAAGGTTAATACCAGAGGCGATAGCTCGCAGATATAATATCTTGGCTATAGCTCTTTCCCAGGATACTCTTGTTGTTGCGATGCAGGATCCAACGGATATAGTCGCGATTGACACAATAAAAAGGATAACCGGTAAAAAGATAAAGGTCGTAAGGGCAGATGAAAAAGAAATCCTTGAAAAGATTGAAAGATACTATATTGATACAGGAGATCTTACCGAAACAATTGCTGCTCTTGAGGATGAAACTGAAAGTATAGAGGATGTTGATGTAAACCAACTTAAAGTAGCAGCTGAAGATGCTCCTATTGTTAAATTTGTCAATTCAATATTCTTGCAGGCGGTTGAAAAAAGGGCAACAGATATTCATCTTGAACCAAAACAGGATGGCGTCTCATTGAGATTTCGGATCGACGGAATTCTCCATGAAATGCAGGCTCCACCAAAATCAGCTTATGCTGGTATTGTGACAAGGTTAAAAATAATTTCTTCGCTTGACATCGGCGAAAGAAGATTGCCGCAGGATGGTCGTATAAGGATTGTCGTCGGTTCCAAAGAACTCGATATCAGGGTTTCAACTCTGCCAACGATCTTTGGCGAAAAGGTAGTCATGAGATTGCTTGATAAAGAAACTTTGCTTGTAGGAATGCATCAACTTGGCTTTGAACCAGAAGATCTTGAAATTTTTAAAGAAGCGTTACTAAAACCTTACGGGATGATTATCGTAACCGGACCAACAGGTAGCGGAAAGACGACGACGCTTTATGCAGGGCTCAGTTTTATCAATTCACCTGAGATAAACATTGTTACAGTGGAAGATCCTGTAGAATATGCGATTCCAGGCATTAACCAGGTTCAGATTAAACCAAAGATTGGGCTAACATTTCCAGCGGTTTTAAGGACATTACTCAGACAGGATCCAGATGTAATTATGGTCGGTGAAATCAGAGATCTTGAAACTGCTCAAATAGCTGTTCAAGCATCACTTACAGGTCATCTTGTAATATCAACTCTTCATACCAATGATACTGTTTCTTCAATTGCTCGCCTTTCATATATGGGTGTGGAGTCATATTTACTTGCGGATTCTCTAAATCTGATTATTGCTCAAAGACTTGTCAGAAAAATATGTCCTTACTGCAAAGAAGAAGATCCTGAGGCAGAAGATTTATTACGCAAACAAGGAATTTTTTTTGAGAAAGATGTAAAGCTGTATAGAGGAAGAGGCTGTCAGGATTGTGATAACACGGGTTATTTTGGAAGAATTGCTGTTTATGAACTATTAACTATTACAAAACCCATCAGAAGACTTATTGTTGAAAAAGCCTCTGATGACAAAATCAGGGAACTTGCAAAACAACAAGGGATGTCGACATTAAGAGAATCTGCTATTAAAAAAGCAATTGATGGAATCACAACTGTTCGAGAGGCACTTTCATCAACTCTTACTTTATAAAAAATGGCAAAATATTTTTTTGTTGCCCGGGATCCATCAGGAAAGAGACGTGAAGGTTTGCTTGAGGCAGATTCTAATGCCGCAGTGATAAGTATGCTAAGGCGGCAGCAACTTTTGCCTGTGGAAGTAAAGCTTGTAAGTGACAGGGGAAAACTTGTTGCGATAACCGAAAAAGAAAAAACTATCCGCCGGGGTAAAGTTTCATTGCCAGAGATGGCTTTATTTTCACGTCAGCTTGCCACGATGCTCGAAGCAGGTATTCCAATCCTTGATTCAATTCAGGATCTTGCAGAACAAACACCAAATAAATACTTTTCTAATGTTCTCAACGATATTGCGGGTGAAATAAGGGAGGGAAGTTCTTTTTCTAAAGCCCTTTCAAAATACCCGAAAGTTTTCAGTCAACTTTATGTCGCCCTTGTTCTATCAGGTGAGGAAAGCGGGAATCTCGTTGAAGTTTTAAAAGACCTTTCTTCTGAACTTGAAGACCAGTTAACGCTTATAAGAAAAGTTCGGCAGGCACTCAGTTATCCTGCTGTAATAATAGTTTTTTTTGTGGCTGTCGTTTCTTTTGTATTTCTTTACCTTATTCCTAAATTTCAAGAGATTTTTGAGAGTTTTGGAGCCCAGCTACCTTTATTTACCAGGATTATTCTTAATATAAGCAAATTTTCTTTAAAATTTTTATCTTTCTTTCTTGTAGGCCTTATCTTGCTTTTTATATTTCTTTCGTTTTTTAGGAAAACTTTTTATGGTAGCAGAAAGATTGATGCATTTAAATTAAAATTGCCTGTTTTTGGAGATCTTTTTCTTAAAATTAGCCTGGCAAGGTTTTCTCGTTCTCTTGCTACCCTTCTTCAGGGTGGAGTGAGTATTGTTGCTGCACTTGAAATAGTTGCAAGGACTACCGGCAATACCATCCTTGAAGACTATATTAAAAGATTAAGAGAAGGTGTAATAGGTGGTGAATTGTTAGGTGTGGAGATGAAAAAGTATAGAATCTTTCCTGCTATGATGGTTAGAATGGTAACAGTGGGAGAAGAGACAGGAAGAACTGATGACATGTTGACAAGGGTTTCAAAATTTTTTAGAGATGAAGTTGATGTGACTTTGAACATACTATCGTCAATTCTTGAACCAATTTTAATAATAGGACTTGGCGTGATTGTTGGTGTTGTTGTCCTTGCTATTTATCTGCCAATTTTCAAACTTGCCGCTACAATGCGTTAATATCTTATTCATTTAACAAATTTTTTAAAACATTATCTATCGGATAATTTAGCCTTTGAGCTGTTTTTGTGTCTTTTTTAGCTTTGTCTAATTCTTCGGAAAGAAGGTATGCGATTGCTCTATAATTATAGAGTTCACCATTTTTTGGATGTATCTGGATTGCCTTAGAAAAATCATCTATTGCTCGTGAGTAATTTTTTTGAATCAGGAAAGCAATCCCTCTATTTTTTAATGCGTCAACATAAGATGGATTCAATTTCAGAGCCATATCGAAATCTCCGAAGGCTTCTTTCCATTGTCCAAGGGTTGAATATAGAACTCCACGGTTGTTATAAGACAGTACATAATTGGGTTTTATCTCAATCGCTCTGTTGAAATCTTTTAGAGCGTCATCATATCTTTTCATTAAAGCAAAAAGGATTCCTCTGTTATTGTACGCTTCGACATACCTTGGGTTAATTTTTATTGCTGTGTTATAATCTTCCAGAGCCCTTTCAATATTTCCTTTTTGGACGAAAGCAAGGCCACGGTTGAGGTAAGGTCTTGCCTTTTGTGGAGATTTGACAACGGCGTCATTCCATAATTTTACTGGATCATTCCATATGCTGTTTCTTTGGTATGTTAGAAATCCATAAAAAATTGTAATGCATAAAAGAATTATGGTTGCAAGAATCTTTTCTTTATTACACTTCTGATACAAAAAATATGGTAAAAATATTGCATAGCCTACCATTGGAAGGTAAAGTCTGTGTTCAACTACAAGATCTGGTTTCGGGATAAGACTTGATTGAGGTAGAATTGAAATGACAAAAACAGCAGAAGCAAAAGAAATTATTTTATTTTTTTTGAATAAAATGAAAATTGATATTATCACTGCAAAAATCAACAAGAATCCAGCAAAGGTTTCTGGTGGATTAAGAATTGATTTTGATATTGCTATGTCATAATCAATATTCTGATTTAACGGAAACAACAATAGTTTGAAGTAAATCAAAAATGCCTGCCCCTGTGTTAATAAATAGTCTTTCTGCGTTATTACCTGCTGCGGATTTCCTTCTAATGAATAGACTTTTTTTATTTCTGCTGGATTTATGCTATGTGTAAAAAAAATGATTGAAATAAAAAGCATGCACAAAAAACCAGCATAGGCTACCACATTCCATGTTTTGAATTTTGATTCTAAAGCATTCTTAAACCAAAAAAAGTAAAAGAGTATAAGAATGGGGGAGACAATCGATATTTCCTTTGTAAACATTGCTGCAATATTGAATACAAACGATGAGCTTAGCCAGAAGATATTTAACCTGGTACCCTCTGAAGCATTTATGAAACAAAAAAGGCCAGAAAGTATAAACAAAGTTGCAAGACATGTATGTCTTTGGTAAATGTAGGTCACTGCTTGAGTTTGAACAGGATGAAGCGCAAATATTAATCCGGCCCAAACTGGAATGAGAAATTGTATAAAATTATCCGTGTTATTTATTCCTTTTAACAATTTTTTTAAAATTTTCCATACAAGAATACTACAGGCAATATGGATTGTTATATTTATGAGGTGATATCCTAATAAGCTAAACCCATGAATTCTGTAGTTGAATGCAAAAGAAAGGTATGTAAGAAATCTAGTTGGCCAGAAATTAAAAATCTTGCTGATGTGTCCAAGTTGCGTTATTGTGGTATTTCCTTTTATGCATGGGATATCATCGAACTGAAACGGCACTGAAAAGGTATTTGAATACGCACAGAGTGTGCAGGCACTTATTGCAAAACTACCTACAAGTTCTGTAATCTTAAAAATTTTATTCTTCATATCTTCTTGAATCGACTACTATTTGCTATTGACGGATGATAAAGTATATAATAAAATAAAACAGAACAAAAGTTTGTTTGACGACAAACAGGGGGTGATAATATGAAAAATAGTTTAGTAAAGCAGAGTAAGGGTTTCACCCTTATTGAGTTGATGGTCGTTGTGATTATTGTTGGTATTCTTGCAGCAGTTGCTATTCCTATTTACAGAAGCAATATCAAAAAAGCAGCAGCTTCAGAAGGAGCCGCGCTGCTCGGGGCAGTTTTAACAGCACAAAAGGTTTATTATGCAGAGAATAACACCTATACCACGAATAAGAACAGCCTTAATGTTGAGGCGACAGGTAACAAATATTTTACAGACTACACAATCTCTTCAGCGGATGCTAATGGTTTCGTCGCATCAACAACTGGTTCGGGAACAGCAGCAGGAGTTACAGTCACGATGACCTATACAAATGCCGCTGGCGCGACGATAAGCTATTCAGGATTATAATGGACCTATACTCCGGTTTAAATACAGGAGGTAGCCATGAAAAAAGGAAGAACTAAACAAAAGGGTTTTACACTGGTAGAGTTGATGGTTGTTGTAATAATTGTTGGTATTCTTGCTTCAGTTGCAGTGCCCATATACAGGGCAAATATTAGGAAAGCAATGGCTTCTGAAGGTGCTGCTTTGTTAGGTTCTGTTTTAACCGCTCAAAGAATATATTATGCTGAACATAATACTTATACTACAACGAAAGCAAACCTTGGAGTAGAAGCAATAGGTAATAAGTATTTTACAGATTATTCCGTAACATCTGCTGATGCTAACGGTTTTACTGCGACAACATCAGGGACAGGCGCAGCATCTGGAATTGTTGTTACGATGACCTATACAAATGCTGCTGGTGCAACAATAAGTTATACAGGATTGTGATCCTGATTTTGTTTTTATTAAGGGGTTTATGAGTGTATCTGTGGCAGTTGATGTCGGGTCCCACTACATTAAGGTGGTAGAAGGTTTTTCGAAAAAAGATAAGATTATTATAAAAACAGCTGCTATAACCAGAAATCCATTTCCCAACGCGCATCTTTCCCTAAATGAAAATACACAAAAGCAATTTGCCGTTTTTTTAAGGGATTTTATCAGTAAAATTGGGGTCAAAAAACGTGAAACTATTTGTAGTATCACAGGACAGGACGTAATAATTCATTATTTTGATATTCCTGATGTTCCCGAAAATGAAATAAAAAGTATTATAGATCTTGAACTTCTTCAAATTATACCCGGTGGAGCAGAAAAACTTGAATATGACTATACAATCCTTCCATCACACAATTCTGGGAAAAAAACCATTATGCTAGCGGGTCTTCCAAAGCAAAAATGTGATTTTTTTGTCAATACTCTTATTATGGCAGGACTGAAGCCAATCATAATGGATATTGGAAGTATTGCTCTTGTGAATTGCTATCTTACATTGTCAAAAGAGAAAGTAATTCCATTAATAATTAATGCTGGCGCCAGTCACACAGATATGGCGATTGTGGATCAGGATGGATTTGTTTTCGTGCGAGAGATAGATTTTGGTGGGGATTTGGTAAATAGAGAGATAACTCGATTAAAGAAGATTTCACTTCTGGAAGCTGAGCAGCTTAAGAGAAGCGGATTGTTTAACAATGAGATTGAAAAAATTGTTAAAGATATAAGTTTTGAAGCAATGCAAGAGATTTTGACTTCCTTGAAATATTTTGAGACAAGAACAGGGAAAAAGATTGAGAAGTTTTTGCTTACTGGTGGCTCAAGCCGATTGCCAGGATTTATAAAAATTATTGAAGATTCACTGGGAATACCGGGCGAAATGTGGGTACCGATGAAAAATTTATATCAGCATTGCAAAACGGACGAACCAGAGTGTGCGGAGGTTTGTTTTACTCCTGCTTTGGGACTGGTTGTAAGGAAACTTGTATGATTGAAATAAACCTACTCAAAACCAGACAGGAAAAATTTTATCAAAAGGTTCTTCTGATAAGGATTCTATTTATCTATGTTATTGGTTTCATCTTTCTCTTGATAATTCTGGGGATTTCATTTCTGTCCAACAGGATTGCTATTAAATCAGTGATGGGTGCTATAGAGAAATACAATCAGAGAATTAATGAATACCAGAGTGTAATAAAAACGCTTGAGAATTACAAATCTGAAATTGATAAACTTGCAAGACTGTTGTTTCTTGGGCAAGAAGAATATAAAAAAAGAATTTTGTGGGGTAAGAGGTTTAGTATAATTGTTTCATCTGTACCGGAAGGGATTGCGCTTAACAAAATGTTGCTTTCAGAAAATACAATTGGAGAAAAGACTCAAAAGGTACTTATAATTGAAGGTTCCGTAATACCAGGCAGTGAAAATGTAAGTGGCGTATTGACACAATTTATAAATGGTATAAAAAACAACTCTAGTTCTGAGTTTAACTCAGTTACTCTTGCTGAGATTAGAAAAAGTGACAAATCAGCGGGTACACAGGGCACATTATTTAAAATAGAATGTGAACTAAAATGAGAATAATGAGCAGCTACAAAATATCGATACGAACGCACCTCATTATCATGATAATACTTTATGGCGGTACATGGTTAATACTTAACAATATCGTGGTCCACCAGCAACAAGCAATCCTGAAAGAGTACAGGGAAAAAAAAGCAAAGCTCGAATATGACTATATGAGGATAAAGAACTATCATGATTATGTCAGAGCGATTCAGAAAACCATTGATTATGGTAAAAACAGTCTTGATAGGTTTATCTGGTTAAATAAAGGATATGATCCAAATCTGATATTTTTCCAACATATTTCTGTTCTGGCAAGGAAAGCGGGTGTACGTATTTTGAGTTTACAGCCGGTTGACAGAAACAACGAAAAATATTATTTCTGGAATGTAGTTTTTTCTGGCAATTTCTCTGGTATTTTCAATTTAATAAGAGATATTGAATCTTCACAAAAATTTTTAAAAATTGAATCAGCTGAAATATCGAAATCAGAAAATGAGATAGAAATAACGTTGAAAATTTCAGGTTTAAAAAAACTGGAGTGAAAAATGGAAAGGAAAAACAAAAAAACCTTGGTTCTGCTTTTTGTGCTTCTTTTGATTTTCATTTTTACTCTTGCAAGGGCTTTAAAGCCAATCAAACCACGAACGATTACAACAACGCACAGAGAAGATATTGAGCAGCAGTTATTATCTCAAAAAAATGAAAATATGTTTGATTTTCAGCAGCTTGATGCGTCTATCAGCAAGCTTCAATCAATCGTGAGGAACATTGAACAAGAACAATCTCAGATTATTGTAATCGAAACGAAAAAAAATCCATTCAGGCAGATAGAAACCAGAGTTCAATCTGGAGCGAGTTCTGAGCCGGTTTCTATTCTCAGGCAGGATTATGTTGAAATCCCTGATTTCAGAATTTCAGGTATAGTTTATGATAAGGAAAAACCAATGGTTGTGATTGACAACGAAGTAAAGGCAGAAAATGACACAAAGGATGGGTATACAATTAAAAAGATTCTGGCTGACAGAGTTATTTTAAAAAGGGATAATAAGGAATTTGTTCTTTTTTCAAATTCTAACAGTGTAGATTTTAGCAACAGCTTGAACATCTCGGATTCAACAGAATCAAATGATACTGGAATTTTCTCAAAAGAATCAACAGTGCAACCTGTTATTTCCAGAAATACAGATTATGAAACAAAGCAGTTTTCTTTTGTAGTGGAAAAGAGTGTCGATTCATTTATCCAAATTGAAAAAAACAGAATATTTACAATTCAGCTTGCATCTTTCGGAAAAAACAAGAAAAAGCAGGCGATTGAATTTGCGAAAAAGATTGCGCAGGATGGTTTTGAGAATGTCAGGGTTGAATACATCAATGGAATGTATACAATAAGAGCAGGTGTTGCAAAGGAGAAAGACGAACTGATTAATTTGTACGAAGAACTAAAAAAATACTCGGATACTTCATTTGTCAGATCAGCATATTTAGTTCAGTCAAGGATTGTGTATCCGCCTTCAACAAATATCACCTTTAACATGTGAGGTAAAAATGGAAAACAGGTTTTTTGCCAAATTATGTACCCCGCTTTTTATGTTTTGCTTTATTTGTTTTGCTTCCCAGAAGATAGATTCATTGACATTTAATCAGACGAAACTCTCTCTTGTACTTGAAATACTCAGCAAGAAATCAGGAATGAAAATTATAGCAAGCTCAGAGCTTGCTGACAAACCCATTACTGCATATCTTGAAAATGTTTCTCCTGAAGAAGCAATTGACAGTATCCTTGCAGCAAATGGATTGTACAAAGAAAAATTGTCTGATGCAGACATTTTTATTGTTTATCCAGAACAAAAGAAAATGGTTCAGAGTCCAGTAAGTGCTTGTTTTCAGTTGAGACATGCGTTTGCAAGCGATGTTGCAGCTCAATTAAAAAACATTGGTTTTGAAAAGTCAATTGCTGTTGATGGCAGGACAAATACGCTTATTGTTAAAGACATACCTTCAAATGTTGAAATGATAAAAACTATCATTGAAAAGATAGATGTTGAACACACAAATGTACCTGTGAAGACCGAGGTCTATTTGCTTAAATATGTTCGTGCCGGGGATATATGGCCTGTGGTATTATCTATACTTAAGAAAAACAAGGGAGAAAAGGATGCAAAATCAGAAGCCCTGATTACGATTGATACAAATGCGAAAGAAACAGGAGATCTTGGAACCGCGAGAGCCGGAACAGGCAGTACTTCAGGAACAACTGGTACGACAGGTAGCACGGGTACTGGAACTTCTACCACAGGTTCATCAGGGAATTATCCTGTTTTGACAGGACAGAAAAACCGTTCAGTTAGTGGAAAGGTTCAGATAGCAGCGGATTTGTCTTCGGGTTTTTCTATTCTTCCTGATGAAAGGACAAACAGTTTAATTCTTATTGGAACAAATGATTTTTTGCAGGAAGTTAAAGAAATTATTTTATCCCTCGATAAGCCAGTACCTCAGGTTTCAATAGAGGCAATGATTGTTGAATTAACAGAGGATGCTACAAGGAACCTTGGAATAACATGGGGTGATACTGCTGGAACCATCGGGACCGTTACAGGAACACTTAAAACAAGTATTCCTGGATGGGATACAACTGGTGAGCTAACCTGGGCTGGGCTTGTGACAAGCATAAAAGCACTCCAGACAAAAGGTGAAGCAAATATTCTTGCAAATCCACGAGTAACAACTTTAAGTGGGAGTCCTGCAACAATTCGTATTACAAGCAATATTCCTGTTGCACCGGTTGTTACCACAACAAGTACTGCAGGTGGTGGTGGTACAACTGTAACGCAATATGAATATAGGGACATAGGAATAATACTTGTCACTGTTCCATATGTTGGAAATGACAAAACAGTCACAATGGAAGTTTCTCCACAGGTTTTTGCTGCAAAACAATCAGGTTTCTTTAAAGATGCTGTTGAGACATCAGAAAGGTCAACCCTTACAAGGGTGATGGTGAAAGATGGAGAAACGGTTGTTATAGGCGGACTTTTGAGTACAGAGAGATCAAAGGGAGAAAATAAGGTTCCTGTTCTGGGGCATCTTTTACCTTTTCTTTTCAGCAGTAAAGCAAACCAGATGAAAAAGACAGATCTTGTGATATTTATCACCCCGCGGATAATAACAACTGAAATGAGTAAGAAAATTTCAGAGGAAGAAAAAGAAAGAACCGGAATTGGAAGATGAGAAAAAGTTTTTATAAGGGATTTACGATAATTGAGTTTTTACTTGCCTTCTTAATAATTGGAATTGCTCTGATTGGCGGCTCTGCATTTTATTTTGCAAGCAGCAAAACCCTTGTTAAGGCAGATATTACACGACTTGCAACCTGGAAGGCGATTGAAAAAATAGAAAAACTTAAGGCAACAGATTATTCTTTAATTCAGAATGAAACAGAAAATATAACTATAGGAAATGTTCAGGCGCAAAGAATAACAACAGTCAGTGAGAATCCTTCTCCACAATGGAAGGAAATAACTGTCGAGGTGAGATGGCAAAGAAACAGTATATCTCTTTCAACAATTATTGCAAGACCATGATAAAATTTAGGAATAAATCAGGCATCGGGCTTATAGAATTGATGGTGGTTCTTGTTCTGGGTTCCCTTGGAATTTTTGCTGTGAGTCAAATTGTTGTTGAGTCGTATAAGGGATGGAAAAGAAGCAATGAAATTGCTGCGCTTCAATCAGACTTTGATATTGCATCTCTAATGATTAAGGGTATAATAGAGGAAGCAAGCAGTGTTGAGATACCAGTTAGTAATCATATAATTGTAAGAAATGTATCTTCTGGTTGGATTCAGGAATTTTATCAGGATTCAACAAGATTGGTATGGAAAAATTCAAGGACTGGTTTAACCCAGAATGTAATAACTTCATTGAAAAATATAAGCTTTGAAGTGGATGAGAGTGATGATAGTTTGATAAATGTATCTCTTGAAGTTCAAAAAGGACAGAGGATAATTTCAGGCACTTTTTCAGTTTTTATGAGGAATTCATTATGAGAAACAAAAAAGGTTATTTATTGCCGATAGCAATAATACTTGTGCTTCTTTCAACCATTATGGGAATGAGTATTTTGTATCTGGGTGGCAACCAGCAGATAGCAGCAGTCAAAAGATATCATAAAGAGAAAGCATTCTATATTGCAGAGGCAGGAATAAACATGGCTTTTGCATATAAAAAAGCAAATGAATCATGGCATCCAGAACAAAATCCCGTAAATTTCGGGGGCGGCACTTTTCGGGTTACAGAAACGGCTCAGGGAGAAACAATCATATTTACTTCTGAAGGTAGTTACAAAGGTCAATCAGCAAGAGTTTCCATTGTTACATATCGCACACCGGGCTCAGGTGGCAGCGGTTCTGGTGGTTCTTTTGGTAAAGGTCTT
>JAMWCC010000092.1:0-284 GCA_023818375.1 Candidatus Omnitrophota bacterium
ATGGGTTTTCAAGAAGGTGGGACTGGCAGACACTGCAGGAATTTTATGGTGGAAGTTTATTAAATACAGGACCACATCCACTTGACCAGATCATTGACCTTTTGAATTCAGAGAAAAGACCAGAAGTATTCTGCATAATGGACAGAGTAAATACATATGGAGATGCCGAAGATTATGTGAAACTGATTCTGCGTCTACCTGAAAAACCGGTTGTTGACCTTGAGATATCATGTTGTGATGCATATCCAACCTTTACATATCACATACAGGCAAAAAACGGTGGC
>JAMWCC010000092.1:390-6747 GCA_023818375.1 Candidatus Omnitrophota bacterium
GAATGGAAATATTACAAACCAGAAGAGGCACCAGAAAGAAAACTTCAAACAACACCAATAGAAAATCCTGATGGAACACCTGCCTATTGCGGTGAAAAGCTTAAGTTTTATGAAGAACATTGGGAGCTTTCTGAAGAACAAAAGGACATGCTTATGTATATGGTAGGTTGTTTTTATAATATGCTCTATGATACGCTTGTCTATGGTAAACCCCTTGAGATAACCTTACAACAGGTTCGCCAGCAGATAGCAGTAATTGAAAAATGCCAGAAGCAAAATCCACAGATATACGGGAAACTTAAAAAATAAAGTGATGGAAATAAGGGTTAAAAAAGAGGTTTTCCTGCCATATGATGAAAAAGGAAGGCCTGTAATGCCATGTTTTATTACATATATCTCCAATGAAAAACCAATCCTGATGCACAGGTATTCAAGGGAAGATTATTCTGATGGATATGATGACTTTGTTGATATTTTTAGCTATGACAACGGAAAAACATGGACACAACCCATCCTTCATTATAAAAGCATAGAAACAACACAAGGTGAAATCAGATACGCTGAATCAGCTGGATTTTTTGATTTTGACAGCAGAAAACTTATAACCATAACAGACAAAAAATTATACCCAAAGGACCATTTAGATGTTGACCTGCCCTTCTGGGTTGTTTACGAAGATTATGAACCAGAACAAAACAAATGGAGTGGAGAAATTCCACTAAATTTCAACCTACAAGGTGGAATTGCGGTCAGTTTTTGTAGACCAATAAAAACTTCAAAAGGAAGGATTGTTTTTCCTGCCCAAACCTGGTACACTGATGAGAATGGAAAACCAATCCATTATAAAGGATGCTGGTCGCCAGCAGGAGCAATAGTTCATATTCTTGGAGATTACAAAAATGATGGCACCATAGAATGGAAGCTAAGCAAAATACTTTATCCTGATCTTGAGAAAACATCAAGGGGTTTTTATGAGCCAACGATTGTTGAACTTAAAAATGGCAGTTTTGCGATGATTCTTCGCGGAGATAATTCAATGTTTCCTGAAAAGCGCGGCTATAAATGGGTCAGTTTTTCTTCTGACCATTGTGAAACATGGACACAACCAATTCCACTTGGTTGTGATAAAGGAGAGCCCATTGAATCAAGTTCAACAGGTTCTGCGTTATTCCGTTCTATTACAAACGGAAAGATTTACTGGATAGGGAATTTGTGTATAGAAGGAATAAGACCCAATGGAAACTGGCCACGTACTCCACTTGTAATAGCAGAGATAAATGAAGAACCATTTGTGATAAAAAGAGATACGATAAGGGTAATTGACAGGCAGCAACCTGGAGAAGTACCACAGGTTCAGCATTCAAACTTCAGGTTCTATCAGGATAGAGAGACAGGCGAAATTGTTTTGTTTCTTTCCAGGTTGGGAGAAAGGGGTTATGAAAATAATAAGTGGATGCTTGCTGATTATTACAGATACCGGATTGAAATAATAGACTAAACGCAGCTTATGAGATTTCTTGTTATCGGACTTGGTTCAATGGGCAAAAGAAGGATAAGGTGCCTGCAACACCTTGGAGAAAAAGAGATTAGCGGTTTCGATTTACGAAAAGACAGAAGCGATGAAGCAGCTACAAAATATGGAATAAAAACATGCAATGATTTTGAAAAAGCACTTTCAGAAAAACCGGATGTATTTATAATCAGTGTACCAAGCAACCTTCATCATAAATACGCAGTTGAAGCAATAAAAAGGAAGATACATTTTTTCACTGAATCAAATTTTCTTCCTGAAGGAATAGACGAGCTGATAAAAGCAGAAAAAAGTGGTGAAATTTTTTGTGCGCCAAGTTTTACAATGCCACATCATCCCATGGTTAAAAAAATAAAATCCCTTGTGGAAAAGAACCTGGGAAAAATTTATTCTTTCACCTATCATCTCGGTGCATACCTACCTTTATGGCATCCATGGGAAGATTACAGACAGGTTTATTATTCAAAAAAAGAAACGCCTGGTTCAAAAGAAATGGTTGCATTTGAACTGACATGGATTGTCTGGCTTTTCGGAAGTGTTAAAGAAGTTTGCGGATTCAAGGCAAAAAGGTCTTGTCTTGAGATTGATTTTGATGATACTTACCAGATTTTACTTAAGTTTGAAAATGGAATAATTGGACATCTTCTTGTGGATGTGGTCTCAAATCCTTCTGGAAGAAACATGAAAATTCTTGCTGAAAAAGGAACACTTTTGTGGAATTCAGAAGAAGAAATGATTAGATTTTTCAACGCTGAAAAGAAGCTGTGGGAAGAAATAAAAGGAGATACAGGCATTAATCAACAGGGATATACAGTTCATACGCATGAAGAGATGTACATTGAGGAAATGGACGATTTTCTGAAGGCACTCAGAAAAGAAAAGAAGTATCCATACACTTTTGCAGAAGAGAAAAAGATAATTGATTTACTTGAAGCGGTTGAAAAAAGTATTGCCGAAAAAAACGTTGTAGAGGTTAATGATGAAAACGACTAAAGGGCAGGCACTGTGGAAAAAAGCAAATGAACTTATCCCTATGGGAACACAGCTTCTTTCAAAAAACGCCGACCAGTTTTTGCCTGGGAGATGGCCATCATATTTTAAAAAGGCAAAAGGAATAAAGGTGTGGGATTTAGATGGAAATGTGTACCTTGACTTTACAATTATGGGAGTTGGTAGCTGTATCCTTGGATATGCGGATAAAGATGTTAATAAAGCAGTAAAAAATGTTATAGATAGTGGAAATATGTGTACTCACAATCGTCATGAAGAGGTTGAACTTGCAAAGATACTTCTTGAAATGGAGAACTGGGCTGGAATGGTGAGATATGCAAGAACAGGTGGAGAGGCGATGGCTATCGCAGTAAGAATTGCTCGTGCATACTCAGGTAAAGACATTGTTGCTTTTTGTGGTTATCATGGATGGCATGACTGGTATCTCGCAGCAAATCTTGCACAGGAAAAAAATCTTGATGGTCATCTCCTTCCAGGACTGAAACCACTTGGAGTTCCGCGTGCACTACTGGGTACAGCCATACCTTTTGAATACAACAGACCCGAACAGCTGGAAGAAATAGTAAAAAAACATGATATTGGTGTAATAGTAATGGAACCAATAAGAAGCTATTATCCAGAAAACGGCTTTTTACAGAAAGTACGAGAAATTGCTGATACAAACAGCGCAATTCTCATATTTGATGAGATAACAAGTGGATTTAGAATGAGGGTTGGCGGTGCATATAAACTTTTTGATGTGATACCGGATATTGTTGTTTATGCAAAGGCAATAAGCAATGGCTATCCAATGGCTGCTATTGTGGGGAAAAAAGAAATAATGGAAAAAGCAACTGATAGCTTTATCAGCAGCACATACTGGACAGAAAGAATAGGTCCTGCTGCTGCAATTGCAACAATAAAAAAATTAAAGGAAAAAGATGTGCCAAATCACCTTATCAATCTGGGCAATAAAATAATGGATGGATGGAAACAGATTTCAGACAAAACAGGGATAAAGATAAAAATATCAGGAATTCCGCCCCTGCCGAAGTTTGCTTTCGAATATGGAAATTCAAGGGAATTGATGACTCTTTTTACTCAAGAAATGCTTGAAAAAGGATTTCTGGCAAGGGACAGTGTGTATCTTTCGTATTCTCATAAAAAACACCATATAGACAGGTATCTTGAAGCAGTAGAAGAAGTTTTCAAAAAAATAAAGAAGGGCATTGACAAGAAAAATATAAAAAAAATTCTGAAAGTGCCTGTTGCAAGTTCTGGATTTCGAAGACTTACTTGATTTTTTGTAGCCTTGGGTAAATACTCAAAAAATCTTTTATGCCTTCACGACATTCTTATATTTCTTTTTATACACATTTCTTGTGTCAATAATAAGTGGACTGGCTGATAGAAGCAGATCATAATCAATACAACTGTGGTCTGTCACAATAATCGTTGCGTCATATTTTGAGATTGTTTTTTTATCAAAATTTATTGAAAAAATCGGATGGGATATCTGTCTTGATTTAATCAGTTGTGGAATGTAAGGGTCATAATAATCAACCTTTTGTACATTTTTCTCTTCAAGAATCTTAATAATTTTTATTCCAGGGGATTCCCTTGCATCATCAATATCTTTCTTATAAGCAATCCCGAGAACAAGAATCTTGCTTTTTTGTAATGCCTTGCCCTGCCTGTTAAGTCCATCAATAAGCCTTTCAATCACGTAGTAGGGCATATAATTATTAATCTGGCCAGCAAGCTCAATAAACCTTGTATGAAAATCATATTCTCTTGCTTTCCATGTAAGATAAAATGGATCTATCGGTATGCAATGACCACCAAGTCCTGGTCCTGGATAGAATGCCTGAAAGCCAAAGGGTTTTGTTTTTGCTGCCTCTATGACTTCCCAGATATTAATTCCCATTCTGTCAAAAAGAAGTTTCATCTCATTAACAAGCGCTATATTGACTGCACGATAGATGTTTTCAAGAAGTTTTGCTGATTCAGCAATCTCAACACTTGAAACCGGTACCACCTTTTCAAAAACTGATTGATAAAGTAATGTGCCAAGCTCAAGACATTTACCAGTTATACCACCAACAATCTTTGGAACTTTTTCCGCCGGAAATTGCTTGTTTCCCGGATCTTCCCTTTCGGGAGAAAAAACAACGAAGAAATCTTTTCCAACCTTCAAACCTGTTTTTTCAAACTCAGGTAATAGAATTTCTCTTGTTGTCCCTGGATATGTCGTTGATTCAAGAGAAATAAGCTGTCCTTTTCTCATATAATTTGAAATTTCACAGGATGTATTTTTGATGTAAGTCATATCAGGCTCTCTATGGGCATCAAGGGGAGTCGGTACACAAATAATTATTGCATCTGGTCTTGAAAGACCGCTCATATCTGAAGTTGCCTCAAAAAATTTATTCAAACTTTTTATTTCACTATCCGGAATATGGGAAATGTAAGATCTGCCCTTTTTTAAAGCCCTGATTTTTCCTTCATCTGTATCAAAACCAATGACCTTAAATTCTTTCCTGGCAAACCTTAATACAAGTGGTAACCCCACATAACCCAGTCCAATAACACCGACCAATGCTGTTTTACTTTGTATTTTTTCAACCAAGTTTTTCACAAAAATCCTTTCGTTTTTTGATATTTAATCTACCACGAGATAACAAAATTAGCAAATTTTTTACCCATCTAACAAAAGGAATTTTTTAGTGAATTTGACATTTTTTTGGAAATATGTTAAACATTTTTACGGTAAAAATGTTCAATAAAATGACAGGGAGGCGAATGAAAGAAAAAATTATTCTTTCCTCTTTTGAATATAGAAGGACAGTGAACAAAGAAGAAAAATTGAAACTGGCAGAGTATGTTGCGAAGCATCTTATTGTCCCTGGTGAGACAATTTTTCTCGGTGCCGGAACCACGGTCTCATACATAGGAGAAGAAATCGCAAGGCACTGTATAAACTACTCATTGAAAATATGGACAAACAACATCGGACTTATCAATACATGGCTTGCAAGACATGAAAAATTTTTCACATTTAATTTTGTTGGTATTGTTGCTGGAGAATTTTCAAGCAAGAATATGTCTATTATAAACCTTACTTTACCAATGCCTGAAATTAAAAGAGTTATTATAAGCTCACCAGCAATTAGCAGTAAAGGACTAAGCGCAGATAACATTCCCACCCAGCATCAGGTTGATAGTTTAATAAAGAGAACCAGTGAAATCATTCTCGTAGCCGATGGATCAAAAGTTGGCAGGACCGATACCTATATTACCAGGTCAGCAAGGATGATTCGTATAGATATCAAAAAGGGAAAGAGATACTTATTGCTTACTACAAAGCCTGAAAACTATCATGAACTGTTCGATAAGAATATTAGCAGATTGCAACAAATGGGTATGGAAACCAAAATTTTGTAGAGAGGGGGTAATATGTGCAAAATTAAATGTTCTTTTTGTGGTAAGGAGGTTCCAGCAAATCGAATCCATGGTTTTTTCCCTGAGGATGATTCATTTATCTGCAAGAGTTGCTGCGGAAAACCCTTTCAAAAAAATACCTTTCATAAAAAAGACGGCACTACAAAAACGAAACGAACTGTTTTGTACAAATAACGAGTATGTCAGAAATACAATATCGTTTTCCGATGAAGAAAGGCAGATTTTTAAAAAAATCCGAAAAATTTTGTTAGTCTATTATCCTTCTCAGAAATAGACAGAATTATAGTGAACATCGTTCGAACTTCACATTTACTGGAAAAATTTCTTCAACGACGAGAATCCCTGAAAAACCTTGCAGAATCCCTTGTTGACTT
>JAMWCC010000092.1:6757-21265 GCA_023818375.1 Candidatus Omnitrophota bacterium
GCGGTAAAAAAGAATCTGCCTGTTGACAGACCGAGAAACCTCGCAAAAACCGTTACAGTGGAATAGAAATTTTACTTTTCTGGAAGTGGTTGTAAAATTTAAATTGTAATGGGCAGAAATATTGTGTATGTAAAAAAAAGAAACGGAAAAATCCAGCGATTCTCCAGTAAAAAAATAGAAGCTGCGATACATAAAGCCCTCCTTTCAAGAAAAAAAGATGATATTTGCCTTGCAAGAAATCTTAGTGAACAGGTTGTTAAAATACTTGAAAAAGAAAAAAACAGATGCCCTGAAGTAGAACACATCCAGGATGTTGTGGAAGAAGTTCTTATGAAAAACAACCTTCCTGATGTTGCAAGGGCATATATCCTTTATAGAGAAAAACGAAAACAACTGAGAGAAAGCAAGAAAATTATTGGTGTTGAGGATAATCTGAAACTTTCATTCAATGCAGTCAACATTCTGAGAAAACGGTACCTTTTGCGTGATGAAACAGGCAAAATTATTGAAACACCAGCGCAGATGTTTGAAAGGGTGGCAAGATGTATTGCAGATGCTGAAGAGAATAAGTTCACAAAAGAAGAGTATTTTGAGAAATTTTATAGATTGCTTTCAAACCTTGAATTCCTTCCAAATTCACCAACCCTGATGAATGCTGGAACTTCCTTAGGACAGCTTTCAGCCTGTTTTGTGCTTCCAGTACCTGATTCAATACCTGGCATTTTTGAAGCATTGAAAAATATGGCAATCATTCATCAAAGTGGTGGTGGAACAGGCTTTTCCTTTTCACACCTTAGACCAAAGGGCGATATTGTCAGAACTACAATGGGAATTGCTTCTGGACCTGTGTCTTTTCTTGAAATCTTTGATAAAGCAACAGAAATTGTTAAACAGGGTGGGAAAAGAAGGGGCGCGAATATGGGTATTCTGAGGGTTGACCATCCTGACATCATTGAGTTTATCACCTCAAAAAGAAGAAACATTCTTTCAAATTTCAATATTTCTGTCGCAATCACTGATAAGTTTATGCAGAGTGTTTTCAGTAATTCTGATTTTGAGCTGATTAATCCAAGAACAAATAGGGCTGTTAGAAAAATTCCAGCAAGAGAACTGTTTGACATTATCTGCCTGTGTGCATGGGAAACGGGTGATCCGGGACTTATTTTTATTGACGAGATAAATAGAAAAAATCCAACTCCGGCACTTGGCAGAATTGAATCAACCAACCCCTGCGGGGAGCAACCCCTTCTTGACTATGAATCCTGCAACCTGGGTTCAATAAACCTTGTGAAAATTATTGATAACGGTAGAATAAACTGGGAAAAACTAAAAGAGATAGTACAAACTTCTGTAAGATTTCTTGATGATGTTATAGATGTAAATCATTATCCACTTGTCGAAATAGGAAAGATGACCCTTGGAAACAGAAAAATAGGTCTTGGAATAATGGGATGGGCAGACCTTCTGGCAGAACTTGAAATCCCCTATGGAAGCAAAGAAAGTTTAGAGCTTGCTGAAAAAATAATGGAATTTATTAACAAAACAGCGTTTGAATATTCTGTGCGACTTGGTAAAGAAAAGGGAAGTTTTCCAAATTTTGAAAAGAGCATTTATAAAAACAGGGTTGATTATCTTCGTAATTGCACAAGAACCACAATAGCGCCAACAGGAACTATCAGTATTATCGCTGGATGTTCAAGCGGCATTGAACCATTTTTTGCCATTGCCTATGGCAGGAAAGCTGCTGGATCCAGCTTTTTTGAGATTAATCCAGTATGGGAGAAAAAAGCACGCACTCTTGGTTTACTTAAAAGTGAAACAATGGCTGAGATTATAAAGACAGGTTCAATCCAAAACATTAAAGGGGTACCTGAAAAATTGAAAAGGGTTTTCAAAACAGCACTTGAAATAAGACCACAATTACATCTCTTGATGCAGGCATCCTTTCAAAAATTTACAGATAATGCTGTTTCAAAAACAATCAATCTTCCGGAACAATCAACAATAAATGACGTAAAAAAAATCTTTGTTTCAGCATATAAACTGAAATGCAAAGGGATTACAGTTTTTCGTTATGGAAGTAAGATTGCCCAGGTTCTGTATCTTGGAGAAGATTTTTACCAGGACAATGACTTTCTTCAGATAGGAGAAGAATTTACTGAATGCTCAAAAAAGGGGTATTGCAATTACTGAAGCCTGTTCTACATTTTTATAATTTCAAGAATTCTGTCAAGTTCAAAAAGAAGTTTTGTGGCAATCCCATTCATATATTCCTGTGTTTCCTGGGATAACTGTCCGTACTTCTTCATGTGCTTTGCCTCAAGCTCCATAATATTTTCTCTGAAAGCATTAACCCTGCTCCATATATCGTTTATCGCTGATTGTCTTGTTTTTTCAATTTCAAGATCTTCCTTAATTTTGTAAAGATAATCCCTTAAAACACACAGCTGCTTTTTTAATGCCTTTCGCTGAGAAGGGCTGAGGTCGTTTTTCTCTTCATAAAGGATTGATTGATACTGGTGCCCATTAACCCATTATTCAATGCATACAAGCAATTCATCAAGCATTGTCAGGGTTGTAGAAATCGCCCTTTTGTGGTTTACTGATAGTTTTAACACTATCAATTCCTCTTCTACTTCTGGAAGGGGTTAGAAAAAACAGCTGCCTTTCCAAGTTCCCATTCAATCTCTAAAAGACGGTTGTATTTTGCAATCCTTTCACTTCTACAAGCAGACCCTGTTTTAATCTGTCCGCCACTCATTGCAACAGAAAAATCAGCCATGAAAGTATCTTCTGTTTCTCCACTTCTGTGGGACACAATATAACCCCATCCTGCCTTCTTGCATAGGTCAATCGCTTCAATGGTTTCAGTTACGGTTCCAATCTGATTGAGTTTTATCAGCACAGCGTTTGTTGATTTTTCTTTTATTCCACGGCTGATAAATCGTGTGTTTGTCACATACAGATCATCCCCTACAATCTGAATTCTATCTCCGAGTTTTTCTGTCATTTTCTTAAAACCTTCCCAGTCATTTTCGGCAAGACCATCTTCAATTGAAACGATCGGGTATTTCTTTATCCAATTTTCGTACAAATCTATCATCTCTTCTGATGTCTTTTTACCTTGCTTTGATTTTGAAAGGTTGTATATGCCATCTTCATAAAATGAGCTTGCTGCAGGGTCCAGTGCAATCGCAATATCAACTCCTGGTTTGTATCCAGCTTTTTCTATTGCCTTTACTATTACTTCGCATGCTTCGTCATTGCTTGAAAGATTGGGCGCAAATCCACCTTCATCTCCGACACCTGTTGCATATCCTTTTTCTGAAAGAATTTTTTTCAGTGCGTGAAATGTTTCTGCACCATATCTGAGAGCTTCCCTGAAACATGGTGCACCTATAGGCATAACCATAAATTCCTGGAAATCAACGCTATTGTCTGCATGTTTTCCACCATTAAGAATGTTCATCATGGGAACTGGCAATCTTGTTGCTCCAGTACCGCCAAGATACTGGTACAGAGGTATTCCAGCAAGAGTTGCTGCTGCTTTTGCCACTGCCATTGAAACACCCAATATTGCATTTGCCCCAAGTCTTCCTTTATTTGGTGTACCGTCAAGTTCGATCATAACTTTATCTATCTCTGCCTGTTTTAAAGGATCCATTCCAATAACCTTTGGAGCAATTATATTATTTACATTTTCCACTGCTTTCAAGACACCTTTACCACCATATCTGTTTTTATCTCCATCTCTTAATTCAACTGCTTCATTTTCACCTGTTGAAGCACCGGATGGAACAGAACTGGAAACATTAATTCCATTGCTTAGAGAACAAAAAACCCTTATTGTTGGATTCCCACGTGAATCAAGGATTTCAATTGCATTTAATGATGAAAGTATCACCTTCATTTTAACCTCCGGTTTGGTTTTTAAAATTTTTTAATTAGTAATATTATCTCTATTTTTTGTCCTTAATCAAGTTTTTCAAGCAAGGATTTGCACAATTTTTTCTTTTCTTCAAGCTTCCTCAATCTGTCTTCAACAACAATCCGGCAGTTTTTCTCTTTCAGAAGTTCATTGATAAGCATGATGGTTGAATGCGTCATTTCTGAAAAATATTTTTCAAAGAAATTCTTAAACCTGATAAAAAACCGGTCAATACTTTGAAAAATTGACCATCTTAGATTTTCAATGTTTTGCATTATAAGTTCATCTATCTGTGATTGTACCCGAACCATAACCTTTTTCATTTTTCTTGACGGGGTCAAAACCATATCAACCAAATCTTCACTGAATGGCTGGAAACCCACAATCCACACATGTGTTACCCAGTATGGTTGATGTGTTAATTCAAATTCAAAAATCCTGCCTGTTTTTTCATAATCAACTTCAAAAATACCAGAAATTATCTGTCTTATGCGGTCGCAAATCTTGCTGATTCTATCATTATAGAAACTGTTGATTTGATGAATCTTTTTTTCAAAAAATCTGATAGCCACACCATTTTCGTTTTCAAAAAATCCTGGAATTGCTTCTGCTACTTTCCTGCGGGCTATTTCATAAAATTCAGAAACGTTTTCTGCTTTCACAGAGTTTTCATTTACTATACCCTGTAAATATGTCCTTGCTTTTTTAGTGATCTGACTGCAATAATCTTCTAACTGCTCATGCAATCTTTTACGTTCTCCTTCTAAGCTATCAAGTATAATGTTTTTTTCCCTTTCAAAACCATCAAGTTCCTGATTCAGCAGTTTCAGCTTTTTCTCAAGCTCATTAACAGGCATTTTCAAGGATTTCATTTCAAGCTCTAAGGTTGTTAAAATTTCAGAAATTGCATTTTTCATCTTGATTGATATGGATTCATCTATCATTGCTTTCTTTTTTGAAACAATCTCACCTGTAATGAGGGCTTCAATGTTGCCAATATTACTTGATTTAAGCAATTTTTCATTTTTCTGCAATTTTCCTGTTAATGCCCTTCTTGCTGATACATGTACGACAGTCTGTTGAAAACCGTTATCATTTAAAATTTTTCCAAAAAACTTTTTTGCAACATCCAGTTCTTCATCTGACAGATAATCTATTTTGTTCAGGACAAAATAGATGTTTCTCATGTGTTTTGCAAGTCGTTTGAGAAATTCAAGTTCAAGTTCTGTTATTGGCGGGTCAACTGATGTAACAAACAATGCAGCATCACATTCAGGCACAAAATTCAATGTTGTTTCGGTATTATGAAGATAAGTTGATCCGATACCTGGAGTATCAATGAGTACCATGCCATTTTTTAATATGTCTGCCTGAATGAAAACATCAACATATGATACCTTCATTTTGTTTTCAGGATTTTTTTCTTCAACAACATAATTACAGATGAAGTTTTTTGCTTCTTCCACACTTTCTGCATCAATGTGTTTTTTGCTTGAGTTAAAAAAGACCACATCCACCATTATCCGATCACTGTATCTTACAAAGGTTGGAATGGCTGTCACAGGGATGATTGAAGATGGTAAAATATCTTTCCCGATTAAAGCATTAAGAAGGGTACTTTTACCTCTTTTAACCTGCCCCACCAGGGCAAGATAAAGATTTTGCTCCCTGCTTCTCTTAAGCAGGCTTTCAATAAATTCTTTCTGGTATTCGTAGCCGGTTTTTAAATCTGATAGAACATCAAGAAGAGATTCGACAGAATTTTCTAAATCACTATGAGCTTGTGTTTTTGGATGAAATCCCACCATGTCATACCTCCGAATTGATAGGAGTCATCAGCCGGCAGGGCGATTACGGGGGACTCCATCCCCTGGATTATAATTATTATATCACACTTTTTCAAAAATAGAATAAGAAATTGAGGGTTCTTACAAAGATGCCAGTTTCTTATCCAGACCTATGGCTTTTCTCAGCACAAGTATGACTATAGTCCATTTGGACGGCTTTTCTGCCTAAATCCAGTTTATTCAATCCCCACATTTCATTTTTAGACCAGTCAAGCTTGCACCATCCACCGTGCATAATAATGCCACCTGCGGACAGAAAATATTCCATCGCATAGTCAATGTTTCCCTGCAGTGCCTTAATTTGAGAAAATACGAAAACAGCAGTGAGAAACACCAACACCACCGCCTTCCTGAATAAATGCGTTCTCACTATTTGTCAAAATCAACTGGTTCCTGGTTGTTTTACTGGTTCTGTTTTTGTTTCCACTGATTGAACAACTGCAATATTCGTCGTACATTTGAGATGAACAGGTATTATCTTTAATAAACCCTACAAAACCTATCCTTTTATAGCCGCTTGAAACAAGATATTCGGCACCCATAACTCCTGATTTATAATGGTCAGTGCTTACAAAGTTTACAAAATTTTTCATAACTTTGTTGATAACAATCAAAGAGATGCCCTTGGAGAGAGATTTTTTCTATCATCGGAAAATCTTTTTCAGCCGGAGCAATCCAGAAAATGCCAGAAGTTTCAGAAGCATCAATTCTTCTTATTTTGTTACTTTTCCACGCAGTCAGCACAAAATCAAAGTGCTGGTGCTGGAACTGATCAATCAGTCCTCTTATGATTGGAAATAGGAAATCATCCTCAGGATCACCACCTGCAGGATAGATTATTTTGATGGTTTTTGGGGCGATGAAGCGACTTGAAAGTGAAGGAGCAACAAAAGTACCCTTTCCCTTTCTTCTAAAAATTATTTTTTCTTCAAGCAGGTCTTTAATGGCTCTCTGGACAGTAATTCTGCTGACCCCAAACTGCCGACATAATTCATTTTCAGATGGTAATCTATCACCGGGTTTACTTGCTTCGATTTTCTCAAGCAGATAATTTTTTATCTTCTCGTACAGCATTATCATCAGCTCCTCCTTAGAATCAATGGTACCCGGGATTAATCATACATGTCAAGACAGGACAGGTGAGGGTTAAAAACAATGTTTATACAATACTTGTTATCGATTGTTCAATTTCCTGCCAGCACGACTTTTCGGAAACTATATCCTATCAATCAACTATTACAAACTTGACTCTTCTTGCTATGGGCCAGGATTCTTTTGGTACTTCTATTTCACCTTCTGCCTCTGTTTTCAATTGGGCTTGGTCAATTTTTTCTTTAGTAGTAAGGTAGTCAAAAACAGCCTTCACACGACGCTCTGAAAGTTTCTTGTTATATTCTGTTTCGCCTTCAGGAGAAGCAGAACCAATAAGCAAAACCTTTACATCAGGATTTGCACGAAGTATATCTGCATTTTCCTTCAATGTTTTGATTGCAACAGGTGAAAGTTTTGAACTATCCCATGCAAAATAAACATCTTTCAGATTAAGTGGAAGCTTTTTCTGTTTTTCAACAACTATTTCCACCGGCTTTTCAACATAAACGATTTTTTCAACAATTTTTTCAACTGGCTTTTCAACAATTTTTTCAACTGGCTTTTCAACGTAAATCACCTTTTCAACTGGTTTTTCAACGATCTTTTCAACAACTTTTTCTACTGGCACTTCAATTATCTTATCAACATATACTGTTTTCTTTTCTGGTGCACAAAATGTCGCCCATTTGTTTGGCAATGACTTTTCAACCGACCTTCTTACACTAAAGGATGCTGCTTCTTCGGGATCAACTGGTTTTTGTTTTTTCGGTCCAACAAAAATATACCCTCTGTTTCCCCACTGGGTATCTTCTTTTCCTTCTGGAGCCATTGATGGATTCCACCAGAAGCCATTTCTTTCTGCATCATAAACCGGTTGTTTTTCAGCACCTGACTTTCCATACCACGAAAATTCTTCTGGCAGTATCTTCTCAGGAGCAACTGTCTGCGCCTTAATGCTGCCTGCAAAAACTAAAGCACCTGCTAATGCCACTACCCATAAAGCTGCCTGCTTTTTCATGCCTGCCCCCTTTTTGTTATTTTTGATTCACTTTCTCCAAATATACAATACACAATTTTATCAAAAAATCAAGATTTTGCCTTTAGCAGGTCCCTTATTTCAGCAAGAAGCACTTCCTCTTTTGATGGCGCTGGTGGTGCAGGCGGTGCTTCCTGCTGCTTTTTCTTCAAGGAATTTATAGTTTTCACGACAAAAAATAAAGCGAAAGCAATGATGAGAAAATCAACAAGTGTCTGGATAAACCTTCCATAGCCAATTACCACTGCCGGTGAAGTTTCTGTTGCATGTTTTATGGTGATTGCAAGATTTGAAAAATCTACTCCACCAAGAAGCACTCCAATCGGCGGCATGATAATATCTCCAACAAGAGAAGAAACAATTTTCCCAAACGCTGTACCTATTATAATGCCTATTGCCATATCAACAACATTTCCCTTCATTGCAAATTCTCTGAATTCTTTCATCATTCCCATGTATTCCTCCGGTAAGAAAAAAACTACTTTATCGGCGTATTGAGTTTGGTTTCTTCCAGCTTATAACTGAAATTTTTTCCATCATAAGAGATTATGTATTTGTACTGTGTGTCGGGTTGAATGTCTTTTTTAATTGACTCTTTGTATTCCCTTATTTTTTCCTTTTTTGTAAGCAATACATTCAAAAGCCCTGTGGGTACTTTGTAATGAGATGCGATTAATTCCATTTCATACGCACCCTTTTCAATTTCAAACGATTCTTCAGTTTTTGTTCCTGACTGAACGATCTTTTCGTTCCATACAGTTTCACCTGCTTTCCTGTATTTGAAAGAAATTTCTATGGAATCACTTTCCCCAAGAATCGTATCATCCTTTTTTGTATCTGTACTCACAGTTGTCTTCAGGGAAACAATAACCTTAGCAGGCAGCATGCTTCTTCTCACTTCTATGGGTGTTTCAACAACTGTTGTTTCTGCTGACTGCGATTCAAATTTTTTCTTATCTTCTTCAAAATTCTTCTTCAATACGCTTGTTTTCCCTGGCTGGACAAGAATACGAAAAGAATCTGCATAATCACCACTTACAAGTATAATACTGTTTAATCCAGCAGGAACATCTTTTAGTGTAACTGGTGGTGTTTCATTAACCTTTCTGCCGTTCAAATAAATTGAAACATCCTGCCAGTCAGTTATAATTGTCAAACCACCTTTTGCAACTGGTTTCACTGGCACTGGTTTTACTGGTGTTTTCTGTACCTGTTTTGCAAGGGTGAGATTAAGTTTTACAACTTCGTTTTCAACAACTTCCACTGTTCCTGAAATTGTCTCGTAACCAGCCAGGCTTAACTTATACGCGTATTTACCCGGTTTCAAAACAGTCAATACAGGCGTTTTCCCAACACTTTTCCCTGCAATTTCAACATCTGCTCCATCAGGATTACTTACAATCCTTACATAACCTTCCTGGGCAAAAAGATTCACAGCACAAAGCAAACACATAAGAAAGCCAAAAAACATAACATTTTTCAATCTATACATTTTTCCTCCTGGTTGATTGTCCTTAAAAAGGTGGGAATTGTAAAAAACTTTTTGCACAGTTTATTGAAACAGATTTTTTTTGCTCACATATGTATTTTATGCCGCGATAACCAAATGTCAAATTGCTGAGCTAAATCAAGCACACCAGATTATTCAACCCAGGCCTATGGCTTTCCTTAATACCAGTATAACATCAGAAATATCCACAACTCCATCATCATTCATATCAGCAGCTGCAACATTGACAGGATCAAGCCCTATCGCCTGCCGCAGGCACAGTATTACATCTGAAATATCAGTAGTTCCATCAGAGTTGATATCGCCTTTAACAGCATTACATGTTCCCTTCAGTTCTATGGTCAGTGGTGAATTTACTACATCATTTGAAAAGATATTCAGAATAGCTGTTTTTGACCCTGGTGAGCTGGGATTGAAATACACAGGTACTAAAATTTCATTGTCAGGCGGTATTGGAAGTATAAGTATTGTCTGGTCTACTGAAAACTCGCCAGGGTTTTGTCCAGATATACCAAGAGATGTTATGTAAAGGTTATCTGTGCCAGTATTTCTTATCAGGAAAACTGCCTGTTTTCTACTGGCTGAAACATCAAAATCAAGTAAGTCAGGTAAAATTTGAATTACAGGCAACCCTGCTTGTTTTGTCTGGAATGTCCATATTTTTTCATTGTTTGCAGGATTTTCATCAGGCGGGGTTATTTCTGTTAATTCTGCTCTAAACCGATACTGACCTTCGGTTGCAACAAGGAATGTCTCACTTAAAACAACTTCTTCAAAAGGACCAGGAACAAAAACATTACTTGCCAGAAGTCGTTGTTGTGATGAATCTGGTTCCTTGATATACAAGGATGCTTTGAAAATTGTGTCTGTACCTGTGTTTTTAATCTTCAAAACTGCATTATGTACTGAATTTTCCTTCAGCCACAAAACAGGTGAAGAGTTGAGTGGATCTCTATTCGGGATAAAAATCGTTAAATTTCCATCATCAATTCCAATGTCAACTGTTTCCATATCCTTTACTTCCACCTGAATACTTGTACTTCCTTTTAATCCCTGACTGTCTTGGACTTCAAAGGTTATGATATGAACTCCTTTACTCAGCACAATGTCTGTATCAGTATTTAATGTTCCGTCAATGGATGATGTCCAGATGCCTGTTGGAATAATTCCATCTTCGTGGTCAGATCCATATCCATTAAATTGCCACACAGTACCAGTGTTTGCTACCCAATTATTTTGCGGGCTCACAATGACTGCCTTCGGTGGTCTATTCTCGAGTACAAGGTTTTCAACCTGATCTTCCGTTGTATCAAGACCATTGCTGCCGATAACTTTGAAAATAATGTTATTCGAAGAAGTAAGAAAATCAGTAGGCAATGTTATCTTATTTGCTTCAACAGGTGCACCTATTGGTGTCCAGGTTTCTCCGCCATCAGTACTTACCATAATCGCATACTGCATTGATGTATTTGTTTGTTTTTTCCCTGATGCAGCCCAGGAGATCTCAACACTATCGGATAAAACTGATCCGAAAATTGGAGAAACAATCTCTATTGGAATAGGTGTATCGTAGACAACTTCAAAAATAGGTTGATCTGTGTTATTGTTCCACCAGCCAGGTCTTGGAAAAATTTTGTATGACCTTGTTTGTTCAGGAATATCAAAAGTCCCGCAAAAACTGCTTTCATTAGGAAGATTTATCCAACCGAAATTCATAGGGTATGGTGTGATAATTGTAAACTGTTGAGAATATATTTCAGTTCCATTCTGGTCATAGCAGATAAGGGTATAATCATTACTTGCACAATCATCAGAATTCCACTGTACCCCAACATCTATTTTCCCAGTTGCAAAGTCTGTAATATCAAATGCTTTTACAGTACCTTCCTTAAACCTATAACCATATCCACCAGAACTTGTTTTTTCTGTTTCTCCTGAGACAAAAATTCTTTTATATCCAGCAGGTACTTTTGTTCCTGAAATTGTTGACTTTTTTTCTGCTTCAAGAAGACTAAGGCTAAAATAGTTCCTGAACATTGCCAGGGTGTTCCAGATAGGCCAGATCAGGGTTGTTGAAGAACCCATGATGTCATACCAGTATCTATTTTCATACCAGGGATGGTCTTTCCCAGGGAAGTGTAATAACCTATCTCTGAACCCGTTTATACAAGAATTAGCGTCGTTTATGAAAGCCGTTAATTTTTCAACTGGCAACCCTGCAGGTGGAAACCGGTCATATTGTTCTGGTGATATGTATAATCCTATTCCATGACCGATTTCGTGTAAGGCAGCATCCGGAGCGCTTTCATCAACAAATATTATTCCCCTTCTTAAAGCAAGGTTGGCTCCTGTAACCCCTTCGCCAAGAACACCTTTTGGCATCACCGCAATAATAAAGTCAATCCTCGCTGTTTCATTATCTGTCAACCAATCACCAACAGAAGCAGAGGTATTTATAAACCCTTGAACCAGTGCCAGCTGATTTGCAATTCTATTCAACAAAGCAGTTGTACTGAACATTGAAAGTACTCCGCCATAAAATGTTGTAACAGGCGCAGTCCATATATGAAGCTGGCTTTGGTCTATTGGGAACATTGCTGGGATTAAATTTTTAAGGGAATTGGCAACAGCAGAACCATTAGGAATTTTCCTTGTATACCCTGTGATAAACAGTTGAACTGGTTGAACTAAAATATTCAGCTGTCTTTTATAGGCAGAAGAAAAAGTAAGGTCAATATTTAGTAAGACCTTTTCACCCTTCCCCTGTGCATCATCAAATCCTGAACTATTGGTTGTATCCATCATTACCAAAACATTTGCAACATCTGCTTGAGTTGGTGGCAGAATAAAGTTCAGTGTTGCTTTCCCATAGAAAATATCATTTCCTGAGATTGAGACACTTCTTCCCAGTACAAATGAAGGATTCAATGGCTCTATTTCTTTGCCATCAAAAATTGCCTTAAACCTAACACCTGATACAGATGAATAGTTGGTCACAACATCAAGAGATACCAATGTTTCTCTTCCTTTAATCAGGATATTTTGCCGTGAAGTATTCCAATAATCTGGCCAGGGGATTGTATTTTGACCTACGATATAGTCATTCACCCAGATATCAGGAAGTTCCTTTTCACAGCTTAACCCCTGTCCGGTACTGTTCCATTGTTCAACCCTAAAATGGGCTCTATTAACAGGGACACCTCTTTTCAAAAATCTTCCACCCTGTGGATAATTGGGCTGGTAATTATGCTGCACCGGGATTTCAAACCATTCAAAATCAGGATTTTTGTCTCCATAGTAATTTGTGCCAAGGTCAACAGGAGCAAAAGGCACTGTTGATGAAAAATATGGTCCATATCTACCAGTAAAACTATTCCCTGAAAAGGTTGGTTCCATGGAAGAGTTTTCAGACCATAAAGGATTTTCTAATCCTCCGGAATCATAAAAAATTAAAGAATTGCCAAAAATACAGGACTGAAAATTTGCTTCGTTCCTTCCCAGTAACATTACCGGCTTTAAAAATTCACAGCGGCTGAATAGAGGCGAACCACCGGCTATATTAACCTGTACCCAAAAATAACTGTCATAAGCACTGAAATTATCCATTGCGTATAATTGCTGAACGCTCCCGGATTTCCCGACAATGCAGTTGTTCAGTACAATTCTAACATCACTGGAATAGGTGTCTATGTATGAAATCTTTGAGTTTTCTGCCTGCAAAGAAGAATTCTCTTTCATCAGGCAACGATCCTTTATTTCAGTATTGTTAACAATGATTGATGTGTTCTGATCAATATCAACATGATTCGCCTGGCAGCCTTCAATTTTGGAACCAGAAGATGCAGATTTGAAATAAAAATTCCCTGTACCTTTCAGCCCTTTCAGATTTACAGCACTTCCATTGAAATTAAGAGATACATCTGTTATTTCGATGCCCTCGCTAAAAAGGATATTACCGTTTACATCTATTATGTTGAAACCCGGAACATCAGATATATCAGCGTTTATGGTTAATTGTTTGCCTGAAGGAACAATAACAGATCCAACACAGGCAGGGCTATCAATGGTTTCGTCAAACAACAACGTTCCATCAATAACTCCATCAATGGTTACTGAGACAGTTTCAATAACATTTTCATCTTCAAGAATGTGATAGGTATATGACCCATTCTCAAGCCCTGAGTGTCTAAGATTTCCCCAGACACTTCCACCACCTGCAGGAAGGTTCTGGCTAAAAAGAACCTCTGCCCCACACACAAGCTTAACAGTACATTGCTTATTCGTGGAATGGGAAAAAGAAATGTGGGTATTGTTAATGCCCTTGTAGGAGATGTTGATTGCGCAATGTCCTGCTGAAACTATACAGACAAAAAATAACAGAATAAAAAATTTTTTCATTTTATTTTCCCCTTTGAACACAGTTTAACGAGTTGCCCGGCATTTTTTACAGCATAACCATAAAAATCATTGTTGAAATAGACAAAAACATCCCTTGTTTTAATCCATTTTTCTATTCTGCTGGCAAGCCTTCTTAAGTCCATATCTGAATATTCTGATGCAAAAAGTTCTTTTGGTCCATGCATCCTTAAATGAACAAAATCACCAGTGATTTTTTCTATTTCAGGATATCTTGATGAATTTGCAATAACCCAGCCTGCATTGTGTTTTTTCAGTAATCCTGTGATCTTTTCATTGTCCCAGGAAATATGTCTGAATTCAAAAGCAATTCTTGGATGTGTTTTACATAAGGAATTGAGAAAATTTTCAATCCTCTCAAAATTTTCTTCATTGCATCTGAAACTTGCAGGAAATTGAAAAAGTATAATTCCTAACTTTTCTTTGAGTGTTTGTGCACCGTTAAGAAATTTTTCCCATTCTTCTTTAATGTCTACCATTTTCTTAATATGGGTGATACTTCTGTGTGCCTTTACTGAAAAAATAAAATCTTCTGGTGTCTGAGAATACCAGTTTTTATAGGTGGTGACTTTTGGGAAATGATAAAATGAAGAATTTATTTCAACGGTATTAAAATGTTCTGAGTAAAATCTCAGGTATTCTGTTGAAGAAAGATTTTCTGGATAAGATAATCCCTGCC
>JAMWCC010000092.1:21313-27819 GCA_023818375.1 Candidatus Omnitrophota bacterium
ATAGTTGCAGCCACTTGTGCCAATGTAAAGCTTTACTTCAGTCCTACAATTCTTCAATCAAAATTCTTCTTATTCTGAGGGTATCAAGGGGAATCTTACTTGTTGCACCACCTGCACAATAAGAAATCAGGACAGCATCCTCAGTGAAGTGAATTGCAGGATAACAGAACCCGTGTTCAGGAGAATCTTCAAGAAGTTTGTGATGCTTCCATGTTTTTCCTTCATCATCACTTATTGCACTTACAAGTGGAGTTCTTCCCCAGGAGATTGGTTCTGGCTTTTTTGTCTCAAAAATTCCGCTGTGGTCATTCCAGACAGCAAAAAGATCCCCGGTTTTTGGAATTCTTTTTACCTGCATGGGACTGGATGGGCTTACAAATTGTGAAGGTACTGGCTCACACCATGTTTGTCCCTGGTCGTCGCTGAATGATTGCCATTGCCTTCCTTGTGTTCCTGGTCTTGTCCACGACCACAATCTTCCATCCTTCAGTTCAATGACTCCTGGTTCCTGGAGTCCATGTCCCGAAGGAAAACACCTGTAATAGTTTGTCAGAGATTCGAGCCATGTTTTTCCGCCATCGTCGCTAAAGAAAAAAAGTATGATGGCAGGCGATGCAAGAAACCCTTTTCTTTCTTCACCTGAGGCAAGAACAGATGGTCCCCTGTATCTGTGTAATGCTGCCGGAACAATGATTCGTCCACATTTCATCTGAATTATTCTGTCATTGTTCACAACATAATAGCCTGGCTCACACGCAATTGAAACTGGTTCTGAAAGAGTTTCAAGTTCATCAGAACTGGTACGAAAATATGGCATACAAAGTTTCTTGCCATCCTTGCGAAGATAAACTATCGCAATTCTTCCATCCTGTAGCCGCAATAGAGATGGACTCATCACATTTGTTGTACCTTCCTTTTGTATCAGAATTTTGTCTTCATTTGACCAGCTGATACCGTCATCATCCGAGTATCTTGTGGCAATCACAGCTTCGCCGAAATCAGAGTTTGAACCATAAAATTTTGACCATGCAAAAATAATTCTTCCAGATTTCAATGTAATGAAACTTGCCTCACTGTGTCTTGGATTTGCATGTGTTGGATCCATCTGCAACACAATCTTTCCTGGGTTAATTTTCGCTTTCATAAGGTCCACTACCACAACTCCCTATCAAAACTTCTGTATTGTAGTGCTTCAGAAATATGGCTGAGCGTAATCTTTTCTGATTCTTCAAGGTCTGCTATGGTCCTTGCAACCTTCACAATTTTATCATATCCCCTTGCTGATAGATGCATTTTTTCAAGTGCATCCTGAATAAATTTTTTGCATTCTTCATCAAGAATACAGAACTGTTTTATCTGTCTTGTGTTCATATGCGCATTACAATAAATTCCAGTGCCCTTGAATCTTTGAACCTGAATCTTCCTGCACTTTTCAATTCTTGTTCTGATAGTTTGAGAATCTTCACCAATATTATCTGAAACAAGTTGTTTTGAACCAAGTGCTGAAACTTCAATATGAATATCAATCCTGTCAAGAAGTGGTCCTGATATCTTTTTTCTGTATTTGATAATCTGCGGTACAGTGCACCTGCAGGGTCTTCGGCTATCACCAAAATAGCCGCATGGACACGGGTTCATTGCAGCCACAAGAAAAAATCTTGCTGGAAATTCTATTTTTCCTTTTGCCCTTGAAACAGTAACTTTTCCATCTTCCATCGGCTGTCTTAATGCTTCAAGGACATCCCTGTGAAATTCAGGGAGTTCATCAAGAAACAAAACTCCATTGTGTGCAAGGGAAATTTCTCCTGGTTTTGGTATTGCGCCACCACCTATGAGGGCAATATCAGAAATTGTGTGATGGGGCTGCCTAAATGGTCTTGTTATAACAATGCCACCATTAAGTAATCCTGCAACACTGTGGATTTTCGTTATTTCAACTGCTTCCTCGATTTCAAGAGTTGGAAATATTGTTGGAATTCTTTTTGCAATCATACTTTTGCCGGCGCCAGGTGGGCCTATCATCAATATATTGTGTCCACCAGCAACAGCAACCTCTATTGCTCTTTTTGCAAGGGACTGTCCTTTTACTTCTTTGAAATCAACGTCGTACTTGTTGTACTGAGAAAGAATTCCTTGGGTGTCAATTAAATATGGCTTTATATCTTTTTTCCCAGAAAGAAAATCAACACAATCTTTTAAATTTTCAATGCCATATACCTCTACGCCAACAATAGCTGCCTCAATTGCATTTGCAGATGGAACAATAAATTTTGCATTTTTATTTTTAACAAGGATTGCCATTGGAAGTACCCCGCTTACAGGCCTTACAGAACCATCAAGAGCAAGTTCCCCAACAAAATAATAGTCCTTTATTTTATCAACAGGTACAACCTGCTTTGCTGCAAGAATTCCAATGGCAATAGGTACATCAAAACACGAGCCTTCCTTTTTCAGATCTGCTGGTGCAAGATTTATTGTAATTTTTGATTGTGGAAATTCAAAACCTGAATTCTTTATTGCGGGTTTTATTCTGTCCTTACTTTCTTTCACTGCCTGGTCAGGAAGTCCTACTATTGAAATTCCTGGTATTCCCTTCGAAATATCAACTTCCACACTGACATCATATCCATCTATACCCCAGACAGATACCGATTTAATGTTTGAAAGCATTTTCAGTCAACAGGAATAATTTCACAACTCCATCTATCCTGTTTTTTCAATATTGAAACAACCTCAAATCTGATAGGGTTATTTTCAAACCTGTTTTTCTGAATGTAATGGCTGGCAACATTGACTAGTTTTGTAAGCTTTTTGTTATCAACTGCTTCAACCGGAGAGCCAAAATCATCTGAACATCTTGTTTTTACTTCGATAAATACAATACTTTTTCCTTTCTGTGCAATTATATCTATTTCCCCAAATTTTGTCCTGTAGTTTCTTTCCAAAATTTTGTATCCGCTTTTTTTCAAAAACCTTGCTGCAATCTCTTCGCCTTCTAAGCCCTTGTCCCTTGTGCTTTGCATAATTTACGTCTTTTTCTTTCTCAGATAGTACATCTTTGCCCTTGGTGCAAGCCGATTGTCCTTCCTTGATTTTACAAGTTTTATCTTAACAATATTTGGCGAATATAATGGAAAGATTCTTTCAACTCCTTCTCCATAGGAAATTTTTCTCACTGTAAAAGTTTCCCTTAAACCTGTGCCTTTTCGTGCAATGCAGATACCCCTGAAAATCTGTATCCTTGTCTTCTCACCTTCCTGAACACGTATATGTACTTCAATTTCATCACCTGGGTAAAACTCAGGAATTTCTTTTTTTGGTTTTAACTCTGATTCAATCGCGGCTATTTTAGGATGCATCCTGTCCCCCTTTTTTATTGACAAATAGTTTATAAAGGTCTGGCCTTTTTTGTCTTGTCCTTTCAATCGCCTGTTTGTATCTCCATTGTTTTATTTTTTCATGATTACCTGATAACAAAACCTCTGGTACCTTTAATCCCCTGAAATTCTCAGGTCTTGTATAACAGGGCCAATCAAGTAGGCAATCGAAAAAAGAGTCATATTTTTTGGCTTCTTCTGGTATTACGCCTGGCAATAATCTTGTTATGCAATCCACCATTACCATTGCGGGTAGTTCTCCACCTGTAAGAACATAATCGCCTATTGAAATTTCATAGTCAACAATAGTTTTTACTCTTTCATCGACACCTTCATAATGCCCACAAATAATTATCAAACCCTTTTCTTTTGCGAGCTTTTTAGCCATTTTTTGATTAAAAAGCTCACCCTGCGGACTGGTTAAAATTGTCAGAGATCCAGTATTGTGTTTTTTAATTTCTTCAACTGCAAGGAATATCGGTTCACACGCCAGCACCATTCCTTTCCCACCACCATAGGGAGCATCGTCAACCTTTTTATGTTTATCTTTTGAAAAATCTCTCAAATTCCACAGGTATAATTCAAGTAATCCTTTATCCCGAGCCCTTTTTATAATGCTTACATCAAGCGGGCTAAAAATTTCTGGGAAAATCGTAATGATATCAATCCGCATTAAGCTGATTTAAGATCCCTTTTTTCTTGATGAAACTTCTTACTGTTTCAGATGGTTGAGCACCGACTTTAAGCCAGTGAAGTACTCTATCTTGTTTAACTTCAAAAATTGGTGGCTCTCTGAGAGGATCATAATACCCTATAATTTCTATTACATCACCCCTTCCATCCTTCTCATCGCTGACAACAATAACATTGTAAAAAGGCCTATTTTTCTTACCTCTTCTTACAAGACGGATTTTTGTTGCCATATTTTTCTCCTTATTTTATATCTGTTGGATTGCCTGTTTCTATACTTTTATGTATTGCTGCTGCAATCTTTGTTACTTCCAGTCCATCCTCACCAAAGGCAGCAATTGAATTTTTTTTCAAAGTTTCAAAATCCCCGCCCTTTTTAAGATGGAGTACATTATACACGAAATCATTAATACTTTCAATTCCATAGCCCTTATACACAGTATTTCCACAAACATCTGCTGATTCGAAAATAAATCCAACATTGTATGTTTCCATTCCCTTTTCATTGCTACATGCCCTTGTTCCCCTATCCTGAGTATCACATTCAATAAGCCCGTTGGTTCCAATAAACCTGATGGACTGATTAACTACTGCTTCAAAGTTTTCAGGTAAAATCCAGCAGGTATCAAATGTAACAGAAGCATTGTTTTCAAAAATTACTTTTGCTGAAATTGAGTCGTATGTATCAATTCCAAGCTGTTTAAGTTTTACCTTATAACCTGTGGCATAGGCAACCTTACCATTTGCTCCGAGGCACCATCTGACCAGATCTATGAAATGTACTCCGAGAAACCAAATAGGGGAAGAATTGTGTGCCCATGTAGAAAACCACTTTGAAGGAACTTCAATCCTGTCTTCCATATGGACATAGCCGTATTCAATGGTACCGAATTTTCCTGATCTGATGTCTCTGTACAATTGTTGATGATAAGGGTCATATCTTTTATGAAAATCCACCTGAACAAGAACTTTATTCTTTTTTGCTTCTTCTAAAATTTCCTGACATCCTTCAACAGTAATATCCATGGGTTTTTCCACAAGAATATGCTTTCCTAAGTTTGCTGCATAAACACAAGGTTGTTTGTGAAGATGGTCAGGTGTTGCGACGGCAACTGCATCAACATCTTCTTTATCAAGCATTTCTCTATAATCCAGATAACCTTTAACGCTGTATTTTTTACAATAATTTTCAAGTGTGTGTTGATTTATGTCACAGATTGAAACGAGTTTCGCAATGTTTTGGTATTCAAGTTGTTTGAAAGCATGGATAATATTTACACCATACCTGCCAGTACCAATAACAGCAAGTTTTACCATCATTCAGTCCTGAAATAGTTCAGCAGCATTCTGCAATTGCTTCTTCTATCACTGAGCAACCTTCAATGATTGCATCTTTTTTAATTATCAGTGGTGGTGCAATCTTCAAAGAAGCTCCCCCAAATCCTACAGGAGCGAAAAGTAAAAGTCCTTTTTCAACACATTTCTTAACAATTTCAAAAGCCAAATCTCCATCTGGTTCCATGGTATCTGGTTTGACAATGCTGATAGCCCATACAAGCCCTTTGCCGCAGACATAACCAGCAACAGGATACTTTTCTTTTATTCTTGTCAGTTCTTTTTCAAAAACCCTTCCCATTTTTTCAGCATTCTGTGGCAGGTTTTTTTCGACAATATAATCAATATTTGCAATTGCAGAAGCAACACAAACCGGATTTCCTGTATGTGTACTTGTCATTGTTCCAGGATCATACAGATCCATTATCTCAGGTTTTCCAACAACTGCAGAGATTGGCAACCCACTCGAAATACCCTTGCCAAGCGTGAAAATGTCTGGTATCACACCATAGTGCTGGAAACCCCACATCTTTCCAGTTCTTCCAAACCCTGCCTGAATCTCATCAAAGATTAACAATGCCTTGTGCTGGTCGCAGAACTCTCTTAGTTTTTGTGCATATTCAACAGGCATAAATGCGGCACTACCACCCTGGTATGTTTCTGAAATAACGGCACAAATATTGTCAAAATTTACGCCTTTTTCTTTAAGTGTATTAATGAAAACATCAAAACTTCTATCGCTCTGTCTTGGGTCCCCTGGAAATGGTACCTGAACCATATCAGGATCAAGATTACCAATCCACTCCTTTAAAGCAGGAATTCCACCTGCCATCTGTGCACCAAGGGTTCTTCCGTGAAATGCATGCTCAAAAGAAACAATAATCTTCTTATCAACACTTATTCTTTTTCCTGCTGTTCTTGATAGTTTTATTGCACATTCAACTGTTTCTGCACCTGTGGTTAAAAGAAAGACTTTTTTCAAGGGTTCTGGTGAAAGTTGAGCAATTTTCTCAACCAGGTTTGCCCTTATTTCACTCGGAAAACAATAATTATGCAATAAAGGTCTTGAAACCATTTCCTTTATTGCCCTACATATCTTAGGAT
>JAMWCC010000086.1:0-8903 GCA_023818375.1 Candidatus Omnitrophota bacterium
AACTTTTTTTTCATTCTTACTTGTAATGTCTGCCTGGGCTATTATAAAAAGGTTTTTCATATTTCGACCGATTTCACGGATGAACCTTGCAAGCGCACTGTCGGTTGGATTTTCTTTTGCCAGTAAATGTGGCCTGAGATGGTATTTTATAAGCAATTGAACCGTTTCAGTATCTTTCTGAGAGATCTTTAACCTTTCACAAACTCTTATACTCATATTTGCACCAACAATTTCATGCCTATGAAATGAAACTTTGCCATTGACAAATCTGAATGTTTTTGGTTTACCTATGTCATGCAAAAGTGCTGCAAGTCTTACTGTAGGTTGTTTTGTAAGGCGCGCGGTGTTATCGAGTACCTGAAGGGTATGGTCAAATAGTTCTTTACAAGGGTGTTCAGGTTTTTTTTCTCTAAGTTTTGCGACTTCCGGCAAAATCATATTCAGAGCACCTATTTCCTCAAGTAAATAAAAACCACGGGATGGTACCCTTGCCATAATTATTTTCATTATTTCATCTGCGATTCTTTCTTGACTCACAATATGCAGTCGACCTATATTTCTTTTCATCGCTTTCTTTGTATTGTCCTCGATATAAAAACTAAGTGTTGTAGCAAACCTTATCCCTCTTAAGATTCTCAGTGGATCATCATAGAATGTTTTTTCAGGATCAACAGGAGTTCGGATAATTTTAAGTTTGATGTCCTTTCTACCATCAAACGGATCTATTATTTCCTCATTCAAAAGGTTCATTGCTATTGCATTAATTGTAAAATCACGTCTTGCCAAATCTTCAAAAACTGTTGAAGGTTTGACATACGGCTTTCTAGAATTTTCGTTGTAACTCTCCTTCCTTGCAGTTGCGAACTCTATTTTATTTTTGCCAAGTTCAATCATAGCTGTTCCAAATCTTCCATAAAACACAGGTGATGGATATTTAAATTCCTTTGCAAAACCACTAGCAAAATCAAGTGCGTCGGCTTCCACCATTATATCAATATCATGGTTTCTGCGTCTTAAAAATTTATCTCGAAGATATCCACCTACAAGATATGGTACGATTTTGCGTTTCTCTCCATATTCTTTTATCTGCTTTAGAATTACTTCCGTCTTTAATCGCATATTAACTTAGAAGAGTCCAACTATTTTTCCTGTAGAATCAATATCAACATGGGTTCCCGCAGGCTCAGCTGGAAGGCCTGGCATAGTTCGCATTTTTCCACACAGAGGGTATACAAATCCGGCTCCTGCAGAAAGCCGAACATCTTCAACTGGTAAAGTAAATCCCCTTGGTGCTCCCTTTAGATTGGGATCATGTGATAGTGATAAGTGTGTTTTTGCCATACAAATTGGAAGATTGTTAAATCCCCATTTTGTATAAAGGTTTATTTTTTGTTCAGCTAAAGCAGAATAAGAAACTTTTTCTGCACCATATATCTTTGTTGCAATTATTTCTATTTTCTCCTTTATTGATTTTTCAAGTGGATATAAAAAGTGGAAATCATTCTTTTCCTCACAAGCCTTTATGACTTGTTCAGCAAGACTTAATCCTCCTTCACCGCCCTTTGCCCATACATCACTTACTTCTGCTGCCTTGGCACCTGCTTTTAGTGCCAGTTCTTTTACAAGTTGTATTTCTTTTTCAGTGTCGGTAGTGAATCTGTTTATAGCCACAACAGCAGGTATTCCAAAAAGATTAACATTTTCTATATGTTTTATAAGGTTTTCAACACCCTTTTTGATAGCGGGAATATTCTCTTCAACAAGACCTTTATCAAGTGGTTTGCCTGGCACAACTTTAAATTCTCCACTGTGCATTTTTAGCGCTCTTATTGAACATACGATTACAACACAATCTGGTTTTAAACCGCTGTACCTGCATTTTATATTTGCAAATTTTTCAAATCCACAATCAGCACCAAAACCACTTTCAGTAACTACATACTCTGCAAGTTTTATGGCAATTTTGTCTGCGATAATGGAACTGTTCCCGTGGGCAATATTGGCAAAAGGACCAGCATGAACAAGTACCGGGGTATGTTCAAGTGTTTGCATTAGTGTTGGCTTTATTGCATCTTTAAGAAGCACTGTCATAGCACCAGCTGCTTTTAAATCTTCCGCGGTAACGGGTTTTCCCGTGCGTGTCGTTCCGATAATAATTTTTGAGAGCCTTTTTCTTAAATCAAATAAATCACTTGTCAATGCAAGGATTGCCATTACTTCTGAAGCAACGGTGATATCAAATCCTGTTTCGCGCGGGATGCCATTATCCTTACCACCAAGCCCGATTACAATGTTACGCAGTGCTCTGTCGCTTACATCAACAACCCTGGGCCATGTTATAGAAAGTGGATCTATGTCAAGTGGATTCTTTTTAAGTAGCGAATTATCAATAAAAGCTGCAAGAAGATTATGTGCTATGCCTACAGCATGCACATCACCAGTTAGGTGCAAATTGAAATCTTCCATCGGAATTACTTGAGAATATCCTCCTCCAGCGGCTCCCCCTTTTATTCCAAAAACAGGTCCAAGTGATGGCTGACGGATACATGTAAATACCTTTTTGCCGAGTTTTCCAAGAGCTTGGGACAAACCTATCGTTGTCACAGTTTTACCTTCTCCGAGGGGAGTTGGGGTAATAGCCGTAACATCTATATATTTTCCAGTTTTATTGTCTTTGATATCATTCAAAATATCCAGTGAAACTTTTGCTTTGTAATTGCCGTAGAGTTCCAGATATTTCTCTTTTATGCCAGCAGTGAAGGCTATTTCTCTAATATCTTTCATTTTTGCTCTCTGGGCAATTTCAAGATCAGTCATCGTTTCTCCTTTGTTAAAGGCAAAAATTGAGTATTTTCACTCAGGTAATTAAATTTTTTGCTGCTTTGATCGTATTTCTTAATAAAATTGCGGTTGTGACGGGTCCTACACCTCCTGGCACAGGGGTTATCCAGGAAGCTTTTTCTTTGGCTGTTTCAAATTCAACATCTCCAACAATTTTATCACCCAGTTTGTTTATACCTACATCAATAACAATTGCTCCTTCTTTTATCCAGTCACCTTTTATAAGATGTGCTTTACCGACTGCAACAATCAGAATTTCTGCCATTTTCACATGCGTTTCGAGCATCCCATGTTCACTTGTTGCGATGTGACATATGCTGACCGTTGCAAATTTATCCACCAGCAGAAGTGCTACAGGTTTGCCAACTATATCGCTGTGCCCTACCATTACAACCTCTTTCCCGTAAAGATCAATATTTGTACTATCGATTAACTCCTTAACTGCAAGTGCAGTGCATGGTGCTAGAAATGGCCTTCCGTAAATAATCCAGCCAAGATTTGCAGGGTTTACACCTTCAACATCTTTTTCAACCGCTATGGTTGATTGAACTTTTCTGACATCTATACCTTGAGGAAGTGGAAGCTGTAATATTATGCCGGTTATTTCTCTATCTTGGTTCAATTTTTGTATGAACCCAATTAATTCAGATTCTGATATGTTGCTTGCAAGACTTATCACCTCATGATTTATTCCTATGGATTGGCAGCTCTTTTTCTGTGCGTTTAGATAAACAGCGGATGATGGGTTTTCACCAATTTGAACAGCCACAAGTTTCGGGATAATGCCTTTTTGCTTTAGGAATTCAATCTCATTTTTTACTTCCTGTTTGATCCTTTCTGCAATTTCTTTCCCTGCAAGTATTTGGGCAGCCATATTTCCTCCATTCGATGGGTTTTCTCTTTCTATCTTTTTACCAGTTTTCTTTCCACCTTAGAAACAACTTCTATGGTTTTTTCAAGAAGTGTTTGATAATTTGTTTCTAGTTTCTCTTCGATATCTGAAATGTAATCGTGATCATTGATTGAATACAGGTTGACAAATATGTTAACCCTTGTAGCCTTCAAAGCACCGACAACCAGCGATGCAGAAACACCAACATCACTTATGAGATATGGATTACAATGTTCAACAAGTTTTTCGTTCCATTCGACTAAATTTTTACAATATTCAAGTATATCCATGTGAAATTCAACACTTTTCTTAAGCGCATCTTGATATTCTTTAAACTTATCAGGAAATTTCTTTGCATCTTTCATTGTTTTTTGGATTTTTTCGTATAAGATACTATCTTTTTCAATAGATTTATTGAGAACAGATTGAATTTCAATTGCTTTGGCAAGTATTTCTTTCGATATTTGTTTTGAAGTCTCACCTAATTTTTTGCTTTCCACAGAAAAATTGCAGACCATTTGGATAAGAGCGTTTGACAACGAAACAGAAACAATAGCAGCACTTCCACCACCAGGGCATGGTGTTTTTCCTGAAAGGCGTTCGATATAAGTTTCTAATGATTCTTTAAGATATTCGTATTTTTCTTCAATCATCTGTATTTAGATAGGTCAAATGTAAACTGCGTAACAATGTGTTCAGGTGAAATTTTGCCTACAGTTATAAGTGTGCGATGTTCATGATCATCATGGTGTTCATGTTTTTTCTTTTCCTTTTCAGGTAGAATTTCAATACACAAATTAACTATTGCATTTTTCGGAATGCCAGCTGCTGGAAATCTTACTTCTCCATTTACTTGCTGATAGTAATCTCTACTAAATTCTCCGTATGGTGGAAAATGAGAATACACTGGTTCAATCTTTTTGTCATTATATAAAAGATATGCCCTAATTCTTCTTGAAACATCAGGTTCATTTCCATAAGTCGTTACAAGAAAGTTTAAAGTTCCCGATTTACTCGCAACGACCTTCCTTATTATGTTTATGTCTGGTTTAAGGTTTTTTTCAGCAGCATTTTTTGCAAGCTGTGCTGCTTGAAGAAACTGTGTTACATATACTGCTCTACCCTTTCCTACATCATACCCAAGGTAAACGCTCCAGGGTTCGGTAAATTCATACATTGTCAGACCTGCTTTAGATTTTCCATACTCAATTGCTTCTTGAAGCATCTTTTCGTCTATTGCTTCTATTAGCTTTTGTTTTCTGCTGCAATTAGTAAAAATGAGTGCAAAAGTTAACACTAATCCCAATATTTGAATCTTAATCCCTAGGTTTCTCATGCCAATAAATATAGCCATTTTTGATTTTTTTGTCAAATAAGGATATAATCAGTTTAAATGTGGGAGAAAGCATGAACCAGATAATTTTTTTTGATACGACACTGAGAGATGGGGAGCAATCTCCTGGGGCAAGTCTCACAAGTAGTGCTAAGCTGACGATTGCCAGGCAACTTGAAAAATTGAAGGTGGATGTAATTGAAGCAGGTTTTCCTGTTGCTTCTGAAGATGATGCATATGCTGTTAGTTTGATTGGCAAGGAGCTGAAAAATTGTGTAGTTTGTGCCTTGGCAAGATGCGTGGTTCGTGATATTGAAATTGCACTGCGATCACTTGAAAAGGCACGAAAGCCCCGTTTGCATCTTTTTCTTGCAACTTCAGAAATCCACAGGAAATATAAGCTTAGCAAAGCGAAAGATGAGATTATAAAAATTGCCAGAGATATGGTTAAATTCGCAAAGAATTTTATTGATGATATTGAATTTTCACCAGAAGATGCAACCCGAACAGAACCGGATTTTCTGCTCGAAGTTTGCAAAACTGTTGTTGAGCAAGGAGTGAAGACCCTGAATATACCAGATACTGTTGGTTATGCAGTTCCTGAAGAGTATGGTAATCTTATCAAATTCTTGAGAGATAATCTTCCTAAAACCGTAATTCTTAGTGTGCATTGCCATAACGACCTTGGTCTGGCCGTTGCAAACTCCTTAGCTGCTATAAAAAATGGTGCAAGGCAAGTGGAATGTACTATTAATGGAATAGGAGAAAGGGCAGGAAACGCATCCCTTGAAGAAATAGCGATGAATCTTGTTGTCAGGAAAGGCTATTATAATGCTGAAATCGGAATAGACACAAGGCAAATTTATAGAACCAGTAAGCTTGTTTCATCTCTTACAGGGATACCAGTACAGCCTAATAAAGCCATAGTTGGGGACAATGCCTTTAGACATGAAGCTGGAATTCATCAGGATGGAATCTTAAAGTACAGGGAAACATATGAGATAATGCATCCAAAGATGGTTGGTATACCCGAAAGTAAACTAGTTTTAGGAAAGCACTCTGGAAGGCATGCACTGAAAATAAGGTTAGAGTCCCTTGGTATTTCTCCAGATGAAGACTCTCTGAACAGGATTTTCCAGCAATTTAAAAAACTTGCTGATAGGAAAAAAGAAATAAATGATCTTGATCTTATTGCTTTGGCAGAACAGGAAACAATGCCAGTTTCTTCTGAGCCCATATACACATTGGAATACTTCCATATTTTATCAGGTACTACAACAGTACCAAGTGCGACTGTAAGAATAAAGAAAAAGGGCCAGGTTTTTGAGGATGCTTCTCTTGGTGACGGACCAATAGATGCTCTCTACAAGGCTATCGACAGAATCGTAAAGTTATCTCCAAAGCTCGAAGAATATAGGATATCAGCGGTTACTGGAGGAAAAGATGCTCAGGGTGAAGTCACTGTAGCACTTACAATCGACAAAGCAAGAGTTGTTGGTAAAGGCGTTAGTACTGATATTATAGAGGCTAGTGCAAAGGCTTATATCAGCGCAATAAATCAGTATTTCGCAAAGAAGGGCATAAAGAAAAGAAAGTATAGAGGCGCTTAAATTTGCAAGTTTCTTTTTCAAATCCATATAAATCTGGGAAAAGGAAAGGATTTTATGACAATTACAGAAAAAATTCTTGCACAACACGCTTGCCTAGAAGAAGTTTTTCCTGGAGAATTTATTGAAGCTAATGTTGATCTTGTACTTGCAAATGATGTCACCGGACCACTTGCTATTGAAGAGTTTGAAAAATCAGGTGCAAAAAATGTTTTCAACCCTGATAAAATTGTTCTCGTCCCAGATCATTTTACTCCTTGCAAAGATATAAAGAGCGCTGAGATGGTAAAAATCTTAAGGGATTTTGCAAAACGTCATGGTACCAAATTTTACGAAATAGGAAAAGTAGGTATAGAACATGCATTACTTCCAGAAGAAGGTTTGATTCATGCTGGTGATTTAATAATTGGTGCTGACAGCCATACCTGTACATATGGCGCAGTAGGCGCCTTTTCCACAGGAGTCGGTAGTACAGACGTTGCAGCTGCTTTTGTTACTGGAAAAGTGTGGTTGAAGGTCCCACCCACGATAAAGTTTATTTATAATGGCAAACCTTTAAGGTTTGTCGGTGGCAAGGACATAATCCTTTATACAATTGCCAAAATTGGAGTGGATGGAGCAAGATACAAAGCTATGGAATTTACTGGTGAAACAATTCGATACCTCTCAATGGATGAGAGATTTACAATTTGCAATATGGCTATCGAAGCGGGTGGAAAAAGTGGGATTATTGAACCAGACGATATCACTGAAGAGTATTTACTTTTGGTCGCTAAAAATAAGGGAAAATTTAATCGTAGTGACAGAGATGCTAAATACGAAGAAATAATAGAAATTCAGGTCGATAAAATTCCACCCCAGGTTGCGGCTCCGCATCTTCCTTCTAATTCTAAAGACGTTAGGGAGTTTTCAAATGTCAGGATAGATCAGGTTGTGATAGGCTCTTGTACAAACGGAAGAATCTCCGACTTAAGAAAAGCAGCCCAGATAGCAAAAGGTAGATCTGTCCATCCAGATGTTAGAACAATAATAATTCCGGCGACACAAAAGGTTTATCATCAGGCATTAAGGGAAGGATTAATTGATGTTTTCATACAGGCAGGCTGTGTAATAAGTCCGCCAAGTTGTGGTCCGTGTCTTGGTGGGCATATGGGAGTACTTGCAAAAGGAGAGGTTGCTCTTGCTACGACAAATAGAAACTTCATAGGCAGAATGGGGCATCCAGAAAGTTATGTGTATCTATCAAATCCTGAGGTAGCGATGGCGTCAGCTATCAGAGGAAGAATAGTTCATCCAGAAGAGGTGATGCGATGAAAGTAAAAGGAAAGGCTTGGAAATTTGGGGACCATATAAATACCGATGACATCATTGCTGCAAGATATCTTAATACTACCGATGTTTCAGAACTTGCCTCTCATTGTATGGAAACAATCTACCCTGATTTTTCAAAAAAGATCAACCCAGGAGATATTATCGTTGCAGGGGAAAATTTTGGATGTGGTTCTAGCCGCGAACACGCACCTATTGCGATAAAAGGTTGTGGAGTATCTGTTGTAATAGCAAAAAGCTTTGCCAGAATTTTTTTTAGAAACTCAATAAATATTGGGCTGCCGATTATTGAAACCCCTTTTGTTGATAAAATTGCACAAAATGATGTCCTTGAGGTTGATTTTGATTCGGGTATAATAATTAACCTTAATTCTGGAGAACAAGGAAATTTCGTTAAATATCCTAAGTTTCTTCAACAAATTATTGAAAGCGGAGGGCTAATGCAATGGGTGAAAGAAAAATATATAAAATAGGAGTAATACCAGGTGATGGTGTTGGACCAGAGATTATTGATGCGGGTTTGAAAGTTTTGATGGCTGCCTCGCAAAAATTTAATTTTTCATTGGAAACTGTCTTCTACGATTTTGGAGGAGAAAGATATCTAAAAACAGGCGAAACACTGCCAGATTCTGCCATAGAAGAGTTCAAAAAACTGGATGCTATTTACCTTGGAGCAATAGGACATCCGGATGTAAAGCCAGGTATCCTTGAAAAAGGAATTCTTTTAAAGATCAGGTTTGAACTTGACCAATATATAAACTTAAGGCCTGTGAAACTTTACCCAGGGGTTTGGACTCCGATCAAAGACAAGGGACCAGAACATATCGATTATGTGGTTGTGAGAGAAAATACCGAGGGAGCGTATTGTGGCATTGGAGGTTTTTTTAAAAAAGATACTAAA
>JAMWCC010000086.1:8913-26820 GCA_023818375.1 Candidatus Omnitrophota bacterium
CAACAGAACAAAGCAAAGCGATCAGGTGGTCGCGAGACGAAATACCGAGGCAGCGTAATGTGACCAAGGAGGTAATTCAACAAAAAATACTAGAGACGAAATCGCAACCCAGTTGGATATAAATACTCGCAAAGGTGTTGAAAGGTGCGTAAGGTATGCTTTTGAACTTGCTCGTAAAAGAAATAAGAAAAAGACTTTAACCTGTGTTGATAAGGCAAACGTTTTAACCTACTCCGGAGATTTATGGAGAAGAACCTGTCAGGATGTTAACAAAGAATATCCTGATATAAAGCTTGACTATGCATTTGTTGATGCAACATGTATGTGGATGGTAAAGAACCCGGAATGGTTCGATGTTATTGTGACAAACAATATGTTTGGAGACATAATTACTGATCTTGCTGCCATTACCCAGGGTGGTCTTGGCGTCGCAGCGGGCGGAAATATAAATCCTGAAGGAGTCAGTATGTTTGAACCAATACACGGTTCTGCTCCAAAATACGCAGGGAAAAATGTAATCTGCCCAATTGCAACCATTGCAGCTGGAGGAATGATGCTTGAGATTCTGGGAGAGTCACAAGCAGCTCTAACTATTGAAAAGGCAATCTGCAGGGCTCTTTCCGAAGGACATATCAAAAGTCTCGAAGCCGGGAAAATGGGTATGGGAACTTCTGAGGTAGGTGAATTGATTGCAGGTTTTGTTTCATAATTTTAGTAATCCGGAGGACATTATGGAAAGTATTGTTAAAAGATGGATATTTGATTTTTTGAAATGGAAGCAGAAAGCAAGACTATTAGAAAAAATTGTGGTTTTGTTTATTTTTGCCCTTTTGACGGGTGTTTCTGCTCAGATATTTATAAAGCTGCCATTTACTCCTGTTCCGATAACAGGTCAGGTTTTCATGGTTTTATTAAGTGGTGTGCTTCTTGGTAAAAAACATGGTTGTTTAAGCCAGATGATTTATATTGTTGGTGGAATTGCAGGTATTCCATGGTTTTCTGGTGGGAAATCAGGCTTTCTTTTTATTCCTACTTTTGGATATATTATTGGTTTTGTACCAGCAGCCTGGATTGTTGGATATCTTTATGAGAGAAATGTTAGAAATATTAGGGAATGTATTTTTGCTATGCTGGTTGGAATTGCAATTATTTACTTATTTGGTGCTGCGTGGTTTTCTCTTTTGTTGGGAACAAATTTGGAAGAGACGATAAAAATGGCGGTTGTCCCTTTTATTCCTTTTGATATCCTGAAAGCTTATTTAGCTGGGTATTTTGCCTTTTATCTCTTTTCAAAAACAGATCAAAACATGTTGTGATTGTTTTTTGGGATTGATTTTTAAAAAGTAATTTGAAATTTTTTAGGATAGGTGGTGTCTATGAAAACCTATAATGTAGCAGTTGTGGGTGCAGGTCTAGTAGGGAAAAAAATGGTTGAGGTTCTTATAGAAAGAAATTTTCCATTTAAGGAGTTAAAGGTTTTTGCTACAAGGCAGCGTGAAGAAATTATATCTGGTAGGTCATTTTTGATTCAAAAGACAACAGAATCTTCCTTTGAGGGGATTGACTTTGCTTTTTTTGCTGGAACCGAAGGTGAAAAAGGAGCAAGTTTGGAGTTTGGCTGGAAAGCAGTTGAAAAGGGAGCAATCGTAATTGATAATGGTGGAGATTTCAGAATGGATCCTAAAGTACCACTGGTGATACCGGAGATAAATCCTGAACATCTTAAAAATCATAAGGGACTTATTGCAAATCCAAATTGCTCTACAATAATTATGTTAATGGCAGTTGCGCCCCTTCATAAAAAATTTCGTGTCAGAAGGATAATCGTTTCCACTTATCAGGCTGTTTCAGGAACAGGTAGTAAAGCGGTTGAAGAACTTGAAGCCCAGGTTCACCAGTATGTTGAAAAAAAACCTTTTGGTATAAACGTTTATCCGCACAGAATTCTCTTTAATGTTATTCCTCACATTGGTAATCTTTCTGATAAATTTCAAGGTTATTATTCGGAAGAAGTAAAGATGATTGTTGAAACAAGAAAGATTCTTGATTGCCCGGACATTATGATTTCCGCTACATGCGTGAGGGTTCCTGTTTTAAATGGGCATTCAGAAGCAATTACTGTTCAATTCGATAATTATCCCGATATTCAGCAGTGTCGTGAAATTCTTTCATCTTCTCCTGGAATAAAAATTTTAGACGAACCAGAAAATGCCAAGTATCCAATTCCGATAGATGTGTCTGGCCAGGATGATGTTTTCGTTGGCAGGATAAGAAAAAATACTGCGCTTGAAAACGCGATTGATATGTGGGTTGTTGGAGATAACATAAAAAAAGGTGCAGCGCAAAATGCTGTGCAGATTGCCGAAAAAATGATTGAAATGAAACTTATCTAGTCATTTCATCGGAAACATATTTTTGAGTTTTATGTTAAATGGCCTTGAAGGTTTTGATAGAACTTATCCTGGTTCTGGCTACGCTTCACCCATGACAACAGCATCGGTTCCATTTTGAAGTGGCTAACCCAGATGTCATGGGTTGACGCATTTTCTACTTTTTCAAACCAGACATGACATCTTGTTCCGTGGCATCCATTCTCAGTTGGGATAATCTGATTGCTTGGGTGGTTTCATCAAGCGGATTTTCGTATTCTGCAAATAGGTCTCCAAGCAGGGTATCATTGATATCAGCAGGCTTCAGTTCATCAGCCACAATCACATGGGTTCTCCTTTCAACAAATATTTTTTCAAGTGTAATCGGAAGGTCAACGATACCATCTCCATTGTAATTTCCCCACCAACAAGTTCCTGGTTCTCTATAACAGTCATAGGGTTGATTGCCAGGAAGTTCAAACCTCAAATATCTCCATCCATCGAAGCAAAATACACTGTTACAGTGGACATCGTCAACATTCCATTTTCTGCTTTTGACATTACTGAGTCATTTTTCCTTTATCGAACTGTTTCATACGACACGACATTTTTTCAAGGAATTTCTCCACAAAGTTCCGCGAATCGTCCACTAATATAGGGTTGGTTCCTGTCAGGATACATAGTGAGAGAAAGTCTATACTAGTTTGTTTATCGCTGTTAAATCTAATAACCAGCTCTATTTGAGAGTTTGCTGGGATAATTTTTTTACTTACTATTTTCAATCCACGATTGGACAATGTTATAAAATTCTCTTTCTCAAAGTTGATGTTGAAATCGGGTTCTCCCCGTAGAGTCCTGTTAAATTTCAGATCTCCTAATTTATAATCTGACTCAAATCTGTTTTGTTATTCCCCTGCAAAATAGAAAACGAGAAGGTTAGAAACATTGATATAGCCGTCATAATTTTCATCTATCTTTTATCTTTCTCTTGTTTTGATCATAGAATACTTTCCATTGTTTTTTATAATTTTTATGGGTGATTGCCTACAAGCCTTAAATCCAAGCTTGTTTATAATTTCTGGTATCCCTTCAATTGCTGAAAAAGTATTCTCAGGCGCGACCGCAGTTCCTGTTTTCTTCTCCATAAACATAATCTCAATAACTACCCAATTTTTATCAAGAAAAACTACCTGAATGTCTTTTTCAACACAACCATATCCTGGATTTGTATTTACAAACACAGTACCCTTTTTGATTTTTGGAAACCATATTGCTATATTCTGAAACTCCTGTGCAGAAGCGTTACAGAATCCTTGATGTTGTAGTTCTTCAGTTTCAGCCACCACTATTGTTATTCCTTTTAATTTACCAGCAATAGGCCAATGTGAAAGGGGTTTTAATTCCTGAGCAGATAGGTTTACGCTAATAAATGAAAGTAAGGCAAAGATACATATTTCAGTAAGAAAGAATTTTTTCATATATTCAGAATACTGTAGATTTCGTATCTATTAATTTTTTTCCTTCCACCAAGGTCTTTCAGTTCGATAAGAAACAACATTTTTTTAACCTTTGCTCCTGCTTTCTCGATAAGGCAACAGGCTGCAGCAGCAGTTCCGCCAGTGGCTAGAACATCATCTACCAGGACAACTTTTTCATTGGGTTCAAATGCATCCGCAGCTATTTCTATTGTATCTTGGCCATATTCCAGAGCGTATGTATGTCTTATTGTTTCGCAGGGGAGCTTACCAAATTTTCTAATTGGTACAAAACCCTTTTTTAACTTACATGCCAATGCCCCACCAAAGATAAATCCCCTGGATTCAATGGCTACTATTTTGGTTATGTCGGGTGGGACCTGTTTTGTAAACAGGTCTATTGTCTTTGTAAAAAGTATCTCATTTTTTATCAGAGGAGTAATATCACGAAACATTATACCCTTTTTTGGAAAATCCGGAATTGTTCTTATTGCATCATATAACTCCTTCATTTCTCATCTCCTTTATCTCTCTGTTTAGATATTTGAGACAATTTTTTATTATTTGGTGTACCCGTTGTCTTGTTATTCCAAGTTCATCAGCTATTTCTTTGTACGATCTTGGGTTTCCATTATCAATTCCATAATGAAGCTTTAGTGCTTTCAGCCAGGTTTCGATTTTAACCCGCTTGTTTTTTTCTTTAACCCTCTCGAACAACTTATTGATTATTTCTTTATCGAGAATCATTCTATCCCATTTTCTTTTTCCTGCTTCAAAATCAGTAATATCAAAAATGTTGTAGTCTTCGTCATTTTCGTCTCGAAAATCAGGAGCAATTCTTGTCGCCTCAAAGTAAGGCTTGTACTTAAGGAATGTATCAAGATCAAGATTAAGAAGTGAAGCAATCTCAGAATTTTCAGGATATCTATTATTTCTGAGCTTAAATTGTTCTACCAGGTTTTTATATTTTGTCTTGCTTTTTTGAATTTTTTCTGGTACCTTAAATGTCTCATTAGCCAGTGCTCTCTTTATGTATCGTTTTACCCAGAAATATGCATAGGTTCCAAATCTTGTGTTTTTGTTAAAATCAAACTTTCTTATTGCTTCAAGCAGCCCAAGATTGCCTTCTGAAATCAGATCCTCAAGTATATCTGGAGAAAAAGCATATTTTTTGGCAATAGAAATCACAAGTCCCTGATTCATCTTGAGAAATTTTTCCTGAGACTCCCTATCGCCCTTTTTAATCTTCCTTAGTAATTCGACTTCCTCTTTTTTTGAAAGCCTTTGAACCGTCCCACCTAATGATTCATTTTCTTTCATTTTTATTGAAAATTTCGGGAATAATTCTGTTAGCCTGTGAAATAACCTGTTCAATTTTTGTTATATCTCTGCCTGAGCCCTGCGCAAATTCCGGTTTTCCACCACCTGAACCATCCAGCAACTTTGCGATGTGTTTAATAATATGAGAGGCATTAACTATTGTCGATATGTCTGGGGTTACCTTACATACAAGAACAGCTCTACCATCTAGAACACCTGCTAATAGAACCACACAACTGTTCTTGCCAGAACAAATATTATCGGCAATCTTTCCAAGTTGCACCAAGTCAATGTTATCAAGTTGTCCAGTAAAAATGCTAATTGTGTGGTTGTTTATTTGGATCTTTTTTTCATCAAGTTTTTCCGAAATATTTATCAAGGATTTCTCCAGGATGGATTTCATTTTCTTTTCCATTTCTTGGATATGTTTTTTCATTCTTTGTATGGAAGTTAACAGGCTTTCAGGCACTGTTTTCATTATTTCAGCTGCTTGCAAAAGCATTTCATTTCGTCTTTTAAACCACATGTAGGCATATTCTCTTGTTATTGCCTCAATCCTTTTGAGATTTTCTCCAATAGACGAAAAGGTAAGAATTTTTAATACACAGATTTCTGATGTGGAATTAACATGTATTCCGCCACACAATTCACTGTGAAAATTACCTGTTTTTACCACCCTGACCTTGCCTCCATATTTTTCAGTAAATAAAGCTACTGCGCCACTCTTGATAGCTTGTTGATAATCCATTTCTACTATATCTACCTTATGATTTTCAAATATAATTTTGTTTATCTCCGCCTCAATCCTATCTATCATATCTTGATCAAGCCTTCCAGAAAATAAGAAATCAAATCTTAGTCTATCATCGCCAACATATGAACCCGCCTGTCTTGCTTGATTGTTTGAGATATTTCTAAGACAGTAATGAAGGAGATGTGTTGCAGTGTGGTTTGCCGCAACATTCATTCTGTGAGTTTTGGAGACTATGGCTGTAACCTGTTCATTTTCTTTTATCTTATCAGGAATTCCAGAGGCAAATCTACCAATATGGAAAATCACTCCACGCATATCTATCTGTGTGTCTAATACTTCAAAGATCCAATCTTTCCCTTTTATTATTCCCCTATCTCCAATTTGTCCGCCTTTTTCTGGGTAAAAAGGGGTAGTGTCGAGCACTATCTCCCATAGATCTTTTTCGGAAATGCGATATAATGCAAGAACCGAACCTTTATTTTCTGTTTCCTGATACCCAGTAAAGACCGTTTCATTTATTAATGGCTTCTCAAATATAACCTGCTTCTTTTGTTCAAATATTGATTTTTGTTTTGCCATCTCCTTTTGTTTTTTGAGATAATGTTCGAAAGCCTCCCAATCAGGTTCCAAATTATGTTGTTGAGCAAGTTCGAAAATCAAATCACGAGGGATTCCATATGTATCATACCATCTAAAAATAATATCTCCGGGAATCTTTTTGCTTTCTAGTTTTTTGATGTCAGATTCAAATATTTTCCTGGATGAACTCAGTAGTACATTGAATTTTTTCTCTTCTTCACAAATCACCTTTTTTATTTCGCTGGTATTTTTTTCAATTTCTTTATAAATGCCTTCAAATATTCCTTTTACACATTCGACGAGATGCGTAAGAAACGGTTCTTTTATACCAATCCTTATTCCTTCAAAATGTGCCCTTCTTATTATTCTTCTTAGTACATAGCCTCTTCCTTCATTGTCGGGATACACACCATCTCCAATTAAAAAAACGGCTGCACGAATATGATCTGAAATGATTCTGAATGATCTTAAATTTTCTTGGTTGCAAGAGATCTTTGATATTTTCTCTATTTCCGCAATTAAAGGTGTAAAAAGATCTGTTTCATAGTTAGAATCCTTATTCTGCAAAATTCTTGAAATTCTTTCAAGGCCCATGCCTGTATCTACCCCTCTTCTTTTCAACGGCAAAAGTTCTCCATTTGATTGTTGATTGTATTGTGGGAAAACGAGGTTCCAGAATTCCAAAAAGCGATTACAGTCACATCCAGGTTTACAATTGTTATTCTGACAGGATGGATCTTCTCCTGTATCTATGTAAATTTCTGTACAGGGACCACAAGGACCTGTATCGCCTGCTGGACCCCAAAAGTTATCTTTTTTTCCAAGGGGCACAATCTTACTTTCAGGCAGAAGCTTTTTCCAAAATTTAAGTGTTTCAGTGTCATCGTGAAAGTATGATACCCACAATCTATCTTTGCATATCTTCAGATGCTGAGTAACAAACTCCCATGCCCAGTTTATGGCTTCTTCTTTAAAATAATCTCCAAATGAAAAATTTCCAAGCATCTCAAAAAATGTGTGATGTTTTCCGCTTGTTCCAATTTTTTCAAGGTCGCTGTCTTTCCCTCCTGCACGAAGACACTTCTGACAGGATGTTGCCCTTGTGTAAGGAAGCGGGTCATCGGTTGCCCAGTACTTCTTAAACTGAACCATTCCAGCACTTGTAAAAAGTAAAGTTGGATCCTCATGCGGTATAAGGCTACTACTGGGTACAATAACGTGTCCTTTTTTTTCAAAAAATTCTAGATATCTACTCCTTATTTCACTACTTTTCACTGAATTCCTCCATTATCTTTCTTATTGTCGTTTCGCTGAAGCCAGCACTCACCAAGTTTATTAGAACCTTATTTAAAGGTTTTTTTTGTAAAGCGATCAATTCTTTTGCCTTGTTATATTCTAAACTCTCTGGGTACAATCTGGCAAGTGTGTTAGATATAATTGATTCTGGTATGGCTTTCCCTGACAGGATTCGGTAAATATAGTTAATTCCCTTGTTTTTTCTTATGTATTTGTCAATCAAAATCTCGGCGAAACGTTCATCGTCTAGGAGATTGTTTTTTTTAAGAAAACTTATTGCTTCTGTTATTTCTCTTTGTGAGTAACCTTTTCTTACAAGATGTTCTTTGAGTTTTGACTCTGAAGTTTCAGCAATCTTCAATATTTTTAAAGCTTCCTCTAAGGCAGATCTATGCTTATTCACTTTTTAGCACACAGAAGCGGCTTTTTCCTGCCTGTTGAATCCACAAAGTTGCAGGACTTTTTTTATCAATCTTACCTATTGCTGCCTGAAACTCTTTGACACTAGAAATTGTTATGTCATTTACCTTTCTTACAATGGTTCCCGGAGTTATTTCACATTCTTCTGCAGGAGAACCCGGCTTAACATCAGTTACTATAATCCCCTTTGTTGTAGCAGGAATATTGAATCTTGTTCTCATATCATCGGTAAGATCTGCAACCTTCATACCCCTCCAATAATCTTCCATTGATTCAGTACCAGTTCTTGCAATGGTCTCTTCTTCTGGCCTTTCGGCTATTTTAATTGCTATCGTTATCTTTTTCTTATCTCTCCATACACCGAGCGTTGCAGTTTCACCGATATTTGCATCCGCAACCTTTTGCTGAAGATCTCTTACATCGGATACTGGCTTGTTATTAAATTCGACAATGACATCACCTGGCTTGAGTCCTGCTTTTTCAGCAGGGGTATCGGGTATTACATCTGAAACAAGAGCACCCTTGGTATCTCTTAGACCGAATGATGATGCAAGTTCTTCAGTAAGTGGTTGAAGATAAACCCCAAGAAATCCTCTTGTGACCTTTCCTTTTGATTTCAATTCTTTGAAGACTTTCTTTGCGATGTTTATTGGTATCGCAAATCCGATATTCTGTGCCATATATGGAGCAATAATAGCAGTATTGATACCAATGACTTCACCTTTAATATTTACCAGTGGACCACCTGAATTTCCAGGGTTAATTGCAGCATCGGTTTGGATAAAATCTTCATAGGGACTAGTTCCAAGGACGCTTCTACCTTTAGCACTTATTACTCCAACGGTTACTGTTTCTTCAAGCCCCATTGGATTTCCTATAGCAATTGCCCATTCTCCAATTTCGATGGTATCTGAGTCTCCGAGGACAACTACAGGTAATTTCCTTCCAGCATCAATCTTGATAAGTGCCAAATCTGTTCTGGAATCTGTTCCAATAATCTTTGCTTCATATTTTCTCTCACTATCCATAAGTTTTACCAGAATCTTATCGACTCCCTGAATGACATGATTATTTGTTAAAATATAACCATCTTCATCCACTATAAATCCAGAACCAAGTCCTTCCTGTTTTTTCTTGTACGTTTTCGGTTGCTGCTGTCTAAAGCGAGGGATTCCAAAATCTTCAAAGAATCTGTCAAAGAAGTCATCTTCAAAAGGATTCCAGTACCTGTATGTTACGGTTTTTTCTGTTGTAATCATAACAACCGCTGGCTTAACCATTTTTGCAACTTGGACAAAGGCATTCTGAAGTGCATATGCACCAGCAGTATCAACCAGTTGCAATGGTTTTGAAATCTGGTGCCCAGAAACATTGTGTTTTGTTATTCCATAAATTGTGCCAAATGTGAGGCTTCCTCCAATAACTCCTGCAACAAGCGCAAGTGAAAACAACTTTTTCATCGCCATGTATCCTCCTTTTTCGTTTTTTCAATTTTTAGATGCAAAATTCACATAGATGGTTTAGACTCTTGATTTTATTTTAACCCACTTTTTCTGCTTGATTGAGTCTTCAACTGCTTGTAGGACTTCCTGGCATTTTACACCGTCAACAAAGTTTGGTTCTGGCGTTTTGTTTTTTGAAATAGAATCCAAAATATCAGCTACCATATTGACGAAGGAATCTCCATAACCGATGATATGTCCTGCTGGCCACCAATTTGCTGCGTATGGATGTGAGGAATCTGTGGCTATTATGGTTCTGAATCCCTGAACACAGCTTGGATCATCGACTGAATAATACTGAAGTTCATTAAGTCTTTCTAAGTTAAAAACAATACTTCCTTTGCTGCCATTTATTTCCCATCTCTGACCATTTTTCCTTCCAGGTGCAAATCTTGTTGCTTCAAATGAGCCTATGGCGCCATTTTTGAAACGTGCAAGAAATATTGTTGCATCATCAACATCTACCCTTCCCTTTTTGCTTGATTTTTCCGTTACAACAAGGCCTGTATTTAAATCATCTTTTTCGATGAGTAAAGGTCTTTCTTTAATAAATGTTTCACTGGTACCTATAACTTCTGAAAACTCACCAACAAGATATCTCGTCATATCTATTAGGTGAGCATTTAGATCTCCATGGGCACCAGAACCAGCTATTTTCTTTTTCAATCTCCATACCAGTGGAAATTCTGGATCAAGGATCCAATCCTGTAAATAAACAGCCCTAACATGATAAATTTTTCCAATCTTTCCTTCCTCTATCAATTTTTTTGCTAGTCCAACTGCTGGAAGTTTTCTATAGTTGAAACAGATGGCATGTTTAACACCATATTTTATCACTGCATCAAGCATTTCATAAGCATCTTTCAATGAAGCCGCAAGAGGTTTCTCACAGAACACAAATTTTCCAGCCTTTGCGGCTGCTACCGCAATATTCTTATGCTGATCGGGAGGTGTTGTTATATCAATTATTTCTATATCGTCCCGGTTGACAACTTTTTTCCAATCGGTTGTTCTCTCTTCCCATCCAAACTGTTGTTGAGCCATTGACAAGGGCACATCATGCCTTCCACATATGACCTTCATTACCGGAACAAGAGGAAGATCAAAAAACAATGAAACATCTCTATATGCATGCGAATGAGCTTTTCCCATGAACTTATAGCCGATTAATCCAACATTTATTTTCTTTTTTTCCATTTTCTCCTCCTATTTTGTTGTTTTTTCTTTTTCCTGGGACTTTTCTAATCCTGCTTTAACTCTTATTTGTTTGACGATCTGATTTAGAACATCAGGGTTTTCTTTAAGAAATTTTACTGCTGCATCTCTACCATGGCCGATTGATTTTTCTCCAAAATAAAAATGCGTTCCCTTCTTTTCAATGACTGAAAATAGGATACCAGTATCTATCGCAGAGGATTCTTTTGACACCCCGGAGTCAAATAGAATATCAATTTCGGTTTCTTTAAAAGGTGGAGCAACTTTGTTTTTTACTACTTTTGTTTTTATTCTTATTCCATACATTTCACCCTGAGTTGTCTTAAGGTTTTCTATCCTCCTGACTTCAAGTCTGACAGATGAATAAAATTTCAGTGCTCTACCACCAGGAGTCGTTTCTGGATTTCCAAAAAATACTCCAATTTTTTCTCTCACCTGATTAATGAAGATTGCAGCAGTTTGCGACTTACTGATATATCCTGTTAGTTTCCTTAATGCTTGGGACATCAGTCTTGCCTGAAGTCCCATAACAGAGTCACCCATTTCTCCTTCAAGTTCTGCCCTTGGTACAAGTGCTGCCACAGAATCAATTACAACAACATCTATGGCATTGCTTCTTATCAAAGATTCAGCGATTTCAAGCGCTTGTTCTCCTGTGTCAGGTTGGCTTATCAACAGTTCATCAAGATTCACACCAAGTTTTTGGGCGTATTGTGGGTTAAGTGCATGTTCTGCATCTATAAATGCTGCCTGTCCACCAGCTTTTTGGGCTTCAGCGATCACCTGTAGGGCAAGGGTCGTTTTACCAGAGGATTCCTGGCCAAAAATTTCAGTTATTCTTCCTCTTGGGATTCCACCGACTCCCAGAGCCACATCCAGCCCAATTGCGCCTGTTGGTATGACATCGACTTCAAGGCGCGTCTTTTCTCCAAGCTTCATTATCGATCCCTTTCCAAAACTTTTTTCTATTTGTTCTATTGCCATTGATAGTGCTTTGTTTTTGTCCATTTTAATCACCTCCGAGTGGAATATGGACCAATTCTTTGTACTCAGGTCCATCAGAATGTAGAATTGATTCAAATACAGTTACCTTTTCGACCATCATTGTGCCCCAAGAAAAATCTCTGAAATTTTCCTCAATATCCTTTAATATTTTAACCGATAAAGGAACCTTTGCTCTGCCTACTGTTATGTGTCCGTGAAATCTATGCTCAGGACTTAATCCGATTTCACAAGCGGCTCTTTCAGCTACTTCGTAGAGCCTTTGCAAATCTGAACTTGGTTTTAAGCCAACCCAGATTACCCTTATACGGGTTTTATCAGGAAAAAAGCCAATTCCATGAATAACTATGGGAAAAGATTTTAGCTTTGCGTATCCTTCAAGGAGTTTTCGCAAATATTGTTGGTAACTTTCGGTATTTATATTCCCAAGAAATCTTAGGGTTATATGTAGGTTTTTTGCAGGAACTATTTTTATTTCTTCTTTGTATTTTTCAAGAGCCTGAAGGAGTTTACAAATTTCTTTAGCTATTTCGTAGTCAATTTTAATGGCTGAAAAAACTCTCATTGTTTTTTTGTCAAAAATTGTTCCAGCCAGCTTTTTACAAAGTCCTTTGCACCAAGGCCAAAAGCAAGAGCAAATGCAAGAGCAGCACTTGCAAGTATTATATTAAAAACTGAGGTTACAAAATTTCCACCTATTCCCATTTCTTCTAAGGCAAGTACTACACCAAATACAACGATAACCACCTTTGCTGTTTTTCCGAGTACCCGGGCCTGTTGAATGCCAGCATTTCCCGCGGCGGTATTTACAACTCCTTCAACAATGTTACCAACCAACAGCGCAGCAACAAAAAGAATAAGGCCCACAATAATCTTGGGTATAAAAGATAGTAGATTTTCTATCACCTGGGAAGGAATTGGTACTCCTGCAACGCTGATAGCAAGGAAAACGACAACAATTAAGAGCAACCAGTATACAACTCCAGCCATCAGCTCAGAAGGTTCTTTTGTGATTTGACCTCTCAGAAGTATCTCTCTAAAACCAGAATCCTCTACAAGTCTGTCCACTCTCAACATTCTTAAAAATTTTGTTGCAAGAATTTTGAAAACCTTGGCTATTATCCAGCCTACTATGAAAACCAACAATCCAAAAACCAGCTTCGAAATAACGGTACCCATCTTGCTTATTAATTCCCTAGTCGGTGCTAGCAGAATATCACTCATTTAAACCCTCCTTTGCTGGTTGGGCAAAATCTTAATAATCATTTCTTTTTTAACCACGGCATCATACTTCTCATCCTAGCACCAACTTCTTCTATTAGATGCTTTTCTGCTTTTCTTGCAAGTGCATTAAAAACGGGTCTACCTACTTTATTTTCTAGTATCCATTCCCTTGCAAATGTACCTTCTTGCACTTCTGTTAATATTTTTTTCATTTCCTTTCGAACAGATTCATTGATTACCCTTGGTCCCCGGGTCATATCTCCATACTCAGCTGTATCACTGATTACTTTTCTCATGCCCTGGATTCCTCTTTCTACAATAAGGTCAACGATCAATTTTAGCTCATGACATGTCTCATAATATGCAATCTCAGGTTGGTATCCTGCTTCAACAAGTGTTTCAAAGGATGCCTTGAGCAGTTCAGTAACTCCACCACAAAGGACAACTTGTTCTCCAAAAAGATCAGTTTCTGTTTCTTCCTGAAACGTTGTTTCTACAACACCACAACGGGTACCACCAAGTCCCTTTGCGTATGCTAGGGCAATTTTTAATGCGTTTCCCGAATAATTTTGTTCAACAGCCACAAGACAGGGCACACCCTTTCCTTCAGCGTATTGTGTTCGTACCAGATCTCCTGGTCCTTTAGGCGCAACCATAAACACATCAATGAAATCTGGGGGTTTAATCTGGCTATATACAATACAAAAACCATGAGCAAATCCAAGCGCTTTGCCTTCTTTAATATATGGTTTTATTTCATTTTCATATACCATTGGCTGAAGATTGTCCTGTGTTAACATCATCATTACGTCAGATTTTTTGACAAGTTCAGAAGTATTTAAGGGTTTAAAACCATCTTTCTCTGCAAGTATCCAGTTATTAGTACCTTCCAACTCCGAGACCACCACATTTAAACCACTATCTCGTAGGTTCAAGGCATGTGCCCTACCCTGACTTCCATATCCTATTATTCCAATCGTCTTATTTTTTAATACATTAAGGTCTGCATCGTTATCGTAATAAATCTTAGCCATTTTCTCCTCCAATTTGTAAAAGTCTATTTTTCTTTGCTATTTTCTCTGCAAATGGCAATCCTACCTGTTCTCACTATTTCTTTTATTCCATAGCTTTTCATCAGATCTATCATTGCATCGACCTTGGATTTTCCTCCAACTAATTCAATTGTAATGCTTTTTTTACAAACATCAACAATCTTTGCTCTGAATATATTTACCAGTTGTACGATTTCATTTCTCGCATTACTGGTAGACGTATTTACTTTTAAAAGAACGAGTTCTCTTTCGATATGATCCTCAGCAGTCAAATCCTGAACTTTGATGACGTCTATGAGTTTGTTAAGTTGTTTATAAATCTGTTCAAGGATTTTTTCATCACCTCTGACGACAATAGACATTCGAGATACTGTTGGATCTTCTGTTTCAGCAACCGCTAAACTATCAATATTGTAGCCCCTTGCTGAAAACAAACCCGCGATTCTGGCAAGAACACCTGACCTATTTTCAACTGTTACCGATATGATATGTTGATCTTTTGGTACCATTTATGCCAGGCCCCCTATCATTTCCTTTAAACTTGCACCTGCGGGTACCATTGGAAAGACATTTTCTTCCGGTTCGACGATACAATCTATGAAAACAGGACCATCGTCATAAGCAAATGCTTTTTCCAATATTTTTTTTAATTCTTCTTTCTTTGTGATCCTGTACCCTTTTGCCCCGTATGCTTCAGCTAACTTTACAAAATCTGGTTGCTTATTTTTTAAACAGGTAAAGGCATATCTTTTTTTATAAAATAATTCCTGCCACTGTCTCACCATTCCAAGATGACAATTGTTTAATATAACAACCTTGACTGGAATTTTTTCTGCAACTGCAGTACTGAGCTCTTGAATGTTCATTTGAATGCTTCCATCGCCCGCAATATCTATCACCATTCTATCCTTGCGTGCAATCTGTGCACCTATAGCAGCAGGAAATCCAAAACCCATCGTTCCAAGACCTCCTGAAGAGATGAATGTTCTTGGATGCTTGAATTTATAATATTGTGCCGCCCACATTTGATTTTGTCCAACTTCAGTGGCAATGATCGCTTCGCCTTGTGTTAACTCTGAAATTGTTTCTATGACCATTTGTGGTTTTAAACCATCACTTTTTTTATAAGTCAGTGGAAACTTCTCTTTCCAATCTTTTATTTTTTTTATCCATTCATCAGTATTTGTTTTTGGTGCATTACTTATGAATTGTTCAAAAACTTTTTTTACATCTCCAACAATGGGAACATCGACAGGAACATTTTTACCAATTGAAGCCGGATCTATATCAATATGAACAATCTTAGCATGTGGAGCAAACTCACTGATTTTTCCAGTTACTCTATCGTCGAATCTGCAACCAGTTGCTATCAAAAGGTCTGTCTCCATAATTGCATTGTTTCCATATATCGTTCCGTGCATTCCCACCATACCTAAATGAAGCGGGTGTTCTGTTGGGATACTTCCTAAACCCATCATTGTTAGGGCTACAGGAATCTGTGTTTTTTCTGCAAATTTCCTGAGTTCTTCGGAGGCATTTGAACTTATAACCCCTCCACCAGCAAGTATCAATGGTTTTTTTGAATTTTTTATCAGTGTAAGGGCCCTCTCTATTTGCAAAGGATGTCCGTTATAAACAGGCTTATAGCTTCTTATTTCAACTTTTTCTGGATAATTAAAATCTGTCTCTGCTTTTTGTACATCCACAGGGATATCTATGAGTACTGGCCCAGGTTTTCCTGTTCTTGCTATGTAAAATGCTTCTTTGAACACTCTTGAAATCTGGTCAACACTTTTTAACAAATAATTGTGCTTTGTAATTGGCCTAGTGATACCCGTTGTATCAACTTCTTGAAAAGCATCATTTCCTATAAGATGCGTTGCGACCTGTCCGGTAATGGCAACAATTGGGATGGAATCCATATATGCAGTGGCTATACCGGTTACAAGATTTGTGGCACCAGGTCCTGATGTGGCAAGACATACCCCGGTTTTTCCTGAAGCCCTTGCATAACCATCTGCAGCGTGTGCTGCACCCTGCTCATGCCTTGTTAAAATAAATCTAATTCCACTATCATAAAGTACATCACATAAGGGTAACACTACCCCACCAGGGTATCCAAAGATTACTTCAACCTTTTCCCTTTTCAAACATTCAACTATTATTTTTGCGCCTGTCATTTTGTCTCCGTCACGGGGACATTCTTCAAAATTATGGTCGGACTGCAATAAAAACTATTATAGGATGCTATTAGGCAGGTGTCAAGCATTTTTCAACGTTTTACTATTTGTTCTCTGGAAGAGCCTACTGAGACAGCAGCAATTTTTATTCCAACCAGTTCTTCGATTCTCTCAATGTACCTCTTTGCATTTTTAGGCAATTGGCTGAATTTTGAGACCTGATTAATACTTTCATTCCAGCCTTCTAATTCTTCATATTCAACTTCGACATTTTCAAATATCTCAGTATCAAGTGGATACTCTTTAACAACAGCTCCTTCATATAAGTATCTTGCACCAATTTTCACCTTCTTAAGTCCTGAAAGCACGTCAAGTTTTGTAATTATTAGTTCATCTATTCCGTTAAGTCTTACAGCATACTTGACAATTACTGCATCAAACCAGCCGCACCTTCTTGGTCTTCCAGTTGTTGCACCAAATTCATTACCAACTGTTCTTAACCTTTCATTTAAATCACCTTCAATTTCAGTTGGGAAAGGTCCCATACCAACCCTTGTTGTATATGCTTTTGCCACGCCTATTATCTTATTTATCCTTTTGGGACTTATACCTAACCCAGTGCATGCTCCGCCGGAAATTGGGTTAGAAGCGGTAACATAAGGGTAGGTGCCGAAATCAATATCAAGAAAAGTTCCTTGTGCACCTTCCGCGAGTACATTCTTACCAGTGTCGAGTGCTTCATTGATATATGCGGAAACATCTATTGCAAATTCTTTTAATCTCATCCTGAACTTGCTATATTCTTCTATAATCTGTTCAGCCTTTACAATTGATTCTTTGTAGTATTGTTCAAAGAGATAATTTTTAAGTTCCAATGCAACCTTCAACTTTCTGGAAAAAACCTCTTCGTTTAAAAAATCAACAACTCTAACACCAATTCTACCATACTTGTCAGTATACGTGGTTCCAATTCCCCTTCCTGTTGTACCAAGTTTATCTTTCCCCCTTTTGTTATCCTCAATCTGGTCAAGAATTTTATGATATGGTAGAGTCAAATGTGCATTTTTTGCCACAAAAAGTCGGTTTTTGAAATTTATTCCAAGTTCTTCAAGACTTGTAAGCTCCTGAAAAAAAGAAACAGGGTCAATTACAACCCCATTGCCAAGAACACCAACAACGTTTTTATGAAGCAAACCAGATGGAATTAGATGAAATACGAATTTTTGATTGTTGTAAACGACTGTGTGTCCTGCGTTTGCTCCGCCTTGATATCTTGCTACTATATCATGTTGTGGAGCAAGTGTATCGATAATCTTTCCTTTTCCTTCATCTCCCCATTGCATTCCCACAACAACGGTTACCATCTATGCTCCCAATTTTTTTATAATGGCAGCACCCATTTCAGTGGTGCTTGCTCCCGGGGTTTCTTCAGGTTTGAAGTCATATGTTACAGATTTTCCCTCGGCTATAACTTCAGACAAGGCGTTTTCTAGTTTTATTGCGGCATCCTTTTCTCCTA
>JAMWCC010000002.1:0-22369 GCA_023818375.1 Candidatus Omnitrophota bacterium
TTTCTTAGCAAGTGCAATTGCAGGAATATCAATCTTCATAGTTTTCAGCTGTTCAACAACCTCATTCAATTGCCCCTTGCCACCATCAATCAAAATAAGATCTGGAAATTCTCCGAAAGCAGGGTCTGTAAACCTTCTTCTTATAACTTCTCTCAACATGCCAAAATCATCAATTCCTTCTACAGTTTTTATACGAAATCTTCTATAATCATCCCTGTATGGTATGCCTGCTCTGAAAACAACCCTGCTGCCTGTTGCATTTGTACCTGCAAGATGAGAAATATCATATCCTTCAATAACATAGGGTATCTTTTTGAGACCGAGCTTTTCTGCAAGCAAAGGTAGGATATTTTCTTTTCTCAACAAAAGCAGTTCATCTTCACTTCTCCAGGGAAGTCGTTGCGCCATCTTTTCAAGAAGCCCTATCCTTTCATTTATTATCTTTGCCTGCTCAAAATTCCAATTTTTAATCGCTTCTTTCAACTGCTTTTTCAGCTGCTTGATATAACTTTTGTATTTGCCAGAAAAAAAAGCTCTGATACCATCAACAATCCTGCTATATTCTTGGTGATCAACATTACCAACACATGGACCACAACATCTTTTTGCAAAAAACAAAGTGCAGGGTCTATTTTTTTTCCCTTCAACAATTTTTTTTCTGCATGTTCTTACAGGATAATATTTTCGTATGAAACGTAAAACCTGTTTTAATCCCTTGACATCAGTAAAAGGCCCAAAGTATTCATCCCTGGGATTTTTCTTTTCTCGTATTATAACAACTGAAGGGAAATACTCATTTGTTATCTTTAACCATGGATAGGTTTTCCCATCTTTAAGCTCAACATTATATTTGGGCTGATGTTTTTTAATAAGAGAATTTTCAAGAACGAGGGCTTCTCCCTCAGATGCAACGGTTATAATTTCAACATCATCAATTTCTTCAAGGAGGCTAGCTTTTTTATACTCAAAAGGGGTGGTGAAATATGAATTTATTCTGCTTCTCAGTTTTGCTGACTTCCCAACATATATGACATTACCATCTTTATCCTTAAACAGATAAACACCAGGAGAATCAGGAATTTTCTTTATCTTTTCCTTCAGATTCTGGCCTTTCATCTTCCTTTTTATGTTGCCCGTCTTCTTTCTCTTTTGATTGACATTCCTTATTCAGTTCGTCAACATAATTCAGTCGCAGATCTGTCAGAATATTCTCTAACATCCTCTTTTCATCGTCGTCCAAATTTCCTTTTGTTTTGACTTGTAACGTTTCGAGTATATCAATCAATCTTTTTGCAAACTGTAAATTTTTTTCTGGCTTGCCACTGACAGGATTTGAAACCTTGCCAAGCGCCTGCCAGCAAAGGACATGAAGAAAATGTAAAAGTTCAACAAAATCGGTTTTTTCCATGTTCACTCCCTGTTAACCTTGCTAAAATTTAAGATGCATTAGTGATGAAAAGTGCTTCACAAGAGATACGCAGAAAGGATAAAGAAATCTGAAACCACCCGCAAAAACAAGAGCATAAATTATAAAGATACCATATCTTTCAATTCTATCGAAAATTTCTCCGATTCTATGTGGCAGCAGAACTACCACCAACCTTGAGCCATCAAGTGGTGGTATGGGAATAAGATTAAAAAAACACAGAATAAAATTTATCAAGGCTGCCATCTCAAAAATCTGAGAGGCAAGTCCACTCAACAAACCACTGAGTAAAGAAAAAATAAATCCCGCAATGAAATTTGCAGTACAACCAGCAGCAGCTGTCATAATCATTCCTTTTTCATAATCCCTGAATCTTAAAGGGTTTATCGGTACTGGCTTTGCGTATCCAAAAGGAACCCCAACAGTCAAAGCTAAAAAAAGTGGTAGAAGTATACTTCCAATTGGATCAAGGTGGGCTATTGGGTTAAGTGTTAATCTTCCCATAAGATATGCTGTGTCATCACCATTATGATAAGCTGCAAGCCCGTGAGAATACTCATGGATCACAACTGAAAAGATCAAAAAGAAAAATAGGATCAGGTTTTCCATTTAAAAATCCTAATCTCGGATATTTCTGGAAATCTTAGCATACAGGAAATCGCAAAATAGCTAATAGCTCCAAAGATAACTCCGGCAGCCACCACTGTAAAGTTTCCAAAATGTAAAAATAGATGTCTTATTATCCCTAAAATTATACCCCAACACAACCCAACCAACAAAATTCTTAAAAAACCAATTGATATGCGCTTTGTGTCAAGAAGTCCAAACTTTTTTTTGAATAGTATAAAAAGCAGTAGAAAATTTTCTAATCCGACAAGGGAAGTAGAAAGTGCTATGCCCCCATGTCCCATAAATTTCATCAAAACTGCATCAAGCAAAACATTTGCTCCAATACTTATAACACCAACCTTTACAGGTGTTGAAGTATCATTGTACGCATAAAATGCCCTTGTGATAATAATTGCCATTCCGTAAAATACAAGCCCAATGCTAAAAAACATCAATGGGTAAGCGGTTATTTCAACAGAATATTGTGAAAACAATCCCCTTTTGAAAAGCAATTCAACAATCTCTTTCCGAAAAACGATCATTCCTATCGCTGATGGGATGAGAAGAAAAATCGTTTGTTCAAGCCCTTTATGAATATTTTCCTTTACTTGTTCAATTTTTCTTATTGCAACATCCCCTGATAAATGTGGAAGTAGTACCGTCGCGAGTGAAATGCTAAAAATACCGAGGGGAAGTTGATATATCCTGGTGGCATACCACAAAGCAGAAACCATTCCTTCAGAAAGCATTCGAGCAAATGAATAGTCAACAAGAAGATTGATTGGGCCGACTGACATTCCTATAATCACTGGTATAAAAAGTCTAACCATTTTTAGTGTCGCTGGGTGTTTCCAGTTGGTATTCAAAATAATAGGTCCATTAACTGATAAAACAAGTGGAACCTGGAACAAAAATTGACTTGCGCCACCTATAAGAACACCTATCAATAGACCAAATATTTTCTGCTCGAGAGTATTACCAAAAAATCCTGTAAAGAAAAAAAGGCTAATAATCCACCAGAAATCAAGAACTACCGGATTTAGTCCGGGTAGTATGAACCTGCGTCTTGCATTCAAAACTCCCATTGCCCAGGCAGCGAGAGAAACGAAGATAAGATAGGGAAATGTGAACCTCAATAAAAAAAGTACCTCAGAAATTTTTGTAGACAGTGTGAAAAAATTCATAACCACCAGACTCATAATCAGCACAAAAAAATATAATCCTGAAGTTGAAAGAAGCAAAAATGTAAAAACAGCACCTGTTATCTTCTGTATCTCTTCTCTTTTTTCTCCTTTTGCAATCAATTCTGAAACTACAGGAATAAATGCTGTACTTAAGGCTCCCTCTGCAAGGAGTCCCCTGAAAAAGTTTGGTATCATAAAGGCAATAAGAAATGCATCATAAATACCTGTTGTGCCAAAAAACTTAGCTGTAATGATTTCTCTCAAAAGACCTGCAATTCGACAAAGAATCGTTACAATAGAAAGCCAAATAAAAGAAGTCCTGATCTTATGAAAACTCATTGCTTGGGCCGTAACAAAGGAAAGAGAATCACATCCCTTATTGAAGGACAACCCGTTAAAACCATCACAAGCCTATCAATACCGATTCCAAGCCCTCCTGCGGGTGGCATCGCATATTCAAGTGCTTCAATATAATCGTCATCAATCACCTTTGGCCTTTCACTGGGTCTTTCAATCTCTTCCAAAAATCGTTTCTTTTGTTCAATCGGGTCATTAAGTTCTGAATAAGCATTTGCGATTTCAAGCCCCCCTATATAAAGTTCAAATCTTTCAACCATTGAAGGCTCACCAGGCCAACATTTGGCAAGGGGTGAAATTTCAACAGGAAACTTTATAATAAAAGTTGGGTCAACAAGTTCTGGTTCTATCTTTCTTTTAAACAGCAAATCAAGCAATTCGAAAATATCTTCCTTTCCTTCTGTATCAAGGTGTAAGTCTGAAAAAGCCTTTTTTATCTGTTGTTTATCTTTCCAGTTTTCTATTCCGAACCTTTTCCAACAGTCTTCCCAGTAAATCTTTTTCCAGGGCAAACCAAAATCTATCCTCATATCTCCAAAATTTATTTCGTTACTTCCAAAAATTTCATTCACTATATGAAATATCAAATTTTCTGTCAGCTCCATCATTTCTAGATAATCCCCGTAGGCACAATATAACTCCAGCATTGTAAACTCTGGGTTGTGTAATGTTGAAATACCTTCATTTCTGAAGGACCTATTAATTTCATAAACCTTTTCCATCCCTCCAACAAGAAGACGTTTCAAATAAAGCTCTGGCGCGATTCTTAAATAAAGATCCATATCGAGTGCGTTGTGGTGTGTGATAAAAGGACGTGCTTCAGCGCCGCCAGGGATGGTATGCATCATTGGAGTCTCTACCTCAACATAGCCAGCGTTGTTAAGAAAATTTCTGATCATGTTAAGTATCTTTACCCGCATAGAAAAAGTCTTTCGAGATTCTGGATTCATTATTAGGTCAAGATATCTTTTTCTGTATCTTATCTCAACATCCTTCAATCCGTGCCATTTTTCGGGAAGTGTACCTATTATTTTAGAAAGAAGAGTAAAATCCTTTACAAGTAATGTTAATTGTCCGGTATGGGTGATAAAAAGTTCACCCCTTAAACCTATGATATCCCCTACATCGATATTCTTAAATCTTTCAAAAAGTACTTCTCCAAGAACATCTTTTTTAAAATAAACCTGAATTTTACCACTCTGATCTATCACATCACAAAACGCAGCCTTTCCGTGTCTGCGGATTGTCATAATTCTTCCTGCGATTGATACTTCTCCTTTCCTTTCAGCATTTAAACTTGAAATCGCTTCTCTTGTGTATCTTCTACCGTATGGTTCTATACCCTGAGATTTCCACCAGTCAAGTTTCGCTTTTTTTTCCTTTTTCAATAAATCTTCACTCATTAGTGTTCTCCTGCTCCAATTTTCTTATTCGTACCCATCTTATTGTTTTTTCGTGAGCTTCGTGAATAATGAAAATTTTCCCTTTGTATATAAACTTTTCACCTTTCATAGGTAGCTTGCCAAGATATTCCATGACAAAACCTGCTATTGTTTCAAATTCCCCCTTAGGAAGTTGAAGATCCAACTGCTCATTTGCCTTCTCAACCTCCATTGAACCTTTAACAAGATAACTTCCATCACTGAGAAGTTGATAATCCTTTGCCTCGTGTTTATATTCATCAGAAATTTCACCTACAATCTCTTCCACAAGGTCTTCCATTGTCACTAATCCAGCTGTCCCACCATACTCATCAACAACAATCGCCATTTGAATCTGTTGCAATTGCAGTTCTCTCATAAGTTCATTAATTTTTTTTGTTTCAGGAACAAAATACGCTTTTCTCATTATTTCCTTTGCTGTCAGATCACTTCTTTCCAATCCTTTTGCAATTATATCCTTCAGATATACGATACCCTCAATCGTATCAAGATTTCCCCTATACACAGGATATCTTGAATATCCTTCTTTTGCCACAAGTGATAAGATTTCTTTTATGGTAGCATCCGTATCAACTGCAACAATGTTTACCCTCGGAATCATAACCTCTGAAACCATCTTATCGCCAAGTTCAAAAATACTATGTATCATCTGCCTTTCTTCTTCTTCAATTAAACCTTCTTCTTCTCCTGCGGAAATCATCGCTTTTATATCATCTTCAGTCAGTACAGGAAGAATCGAATCTATATTCACTCTAAAAAGACTTAAAAGTACTTCTGCAAAACCCAGCAAAAATCTATTGATAGGTTCTAAAACAAGAGTAGAAATTTTCATTGGTATGATTGCATAATTTACAAATTTTTCTGCGTATTTTTTCCCTAAATTTTTCGGGATTATCTCACCAAAAACAAGGATCAAAAACATAACAAAAAAAGCCATTATCCCCAGACTTATTTTCCCAGAACTTTTGTAAGCAATCGAAGCAGCAACAATAGAAGCAAGGGATTCAACTATTGTATTACCAACAAGCGTACTGGTAAGGATTCTATTCGGGTATCTGAACCAGAATTCAAGTTTTTTCCTTCTTGGATCCTGGCCTTCAAGTTTCTTCAGGTGGTAAGTACCAAGTGAGACAAAAGCTGTTTCAGACGCTGCAAAAAAAGCAGCCAAACCTACAAGCAACACAAGTATTATTATCTGGATTAATAAAATTATAGAGCTCATTCTATCAAGAGTCCCTTGATTTTGCTAAGAAATCCCTCAGCGTCTTTTTCAAACAGGGCCTTAGCAAGATTGAGGTTGCTAAGAAGCACGTCGAGAACTTTTTTTAGATCAAGGCTATGTCCCAGAAGAAAACTACAGCTAACAGCTTGGTCCATTTTATCTTCAATCCGGTTATTAACATTTATACCAATGCCTATTATAACACAATCTTTAAGATTTTCAATCAAAATTCCAGCAATCTTACGATTACGTGCATAAATATCATTCGGAAGTTTTATTTTTGCTGAAATTCCAAAAAAACTAAGCGTTTCGACTATTGAAATTGCTGATATCATGAAAAGATATTTCTGTAAATTCTGGCCGGTTTCACGCCAGACAACAGAAACCCATAACCCCCCTTCATCTGATATCCATACACTACCCTGCCTTCCACGACCTTTTGTTTGTTTTTTAGCAACAACAGCAAATTCGTTTTGTTCTTTGCAAAGACTCCTTGCAACATCCATTGTACTTGTTGTTTCCTCAATAAAAAAAACCCTTGTCCCTGCGATATTAAGAACATCCATAAATAATTGCCTGTATACCAATAATACCAAGGTTTTTATTATAACAACCTATTTTTGTTGTTTGACAGATGCCTTTACCTGATCCACCAGTGAAAAATATAACAAGATTTGGATTCTTCTTTCTAAAAAAATCAATATACCCTGAGATAAGAAAAGAAAGACCAAAAAAAATACCTGAACCAATTGCTTCAGAAGTATTTTCCCCAAGTAGAGAAGCGGGCTTTGAAACTTTAATATTTTTCAACAACGCAAGATTTTTCAATGACTCAACTATCAGTTTCTCTCCAGGAAATATAACGCCCCCTTCAAAATCTCCATTTTTATTTACCAGATCAATCGTAATTGCAGAACCTGCATCAATAATTAGGCACTCTGTTTTAGCCAAACTCCAACCGCCTATGGCATTTAGCAATCTATCAATTCCAACTTTCTGTGGTTCTTTCACCTTTATTTTCTTTGGAAAGTCTTTCCATGTTATCTGCCTGATATCAGGAATAAATTTTTTAACAACAGATGTCGCATCAGGAACAACAGAAGCAACAAAAACACAACCGACCTTTTCAAATGTCATCTTAGGTATTACCATCTCAAGACCCTGCGTTTTGACTGTAGTAACTTTTTGAATTGATCTTTTTGTCAACCAAACAATTCTTGTATTTGTGTTGCCTATCAAAATCACGGTATCCATATAGCCTCCGGATTTCTCTTGAAATTTTAATGCTTGTTTCCATTATTCGCAAAATCACCCTATTTTCTTCATATGGTGATAAAAACTCCTTCTCATCTAACACTCTTTTTCTTTTGATTGACTGAATTCCCATAATATGTAAAATGATATTTAGCATTATTCTATGTAACCTGGAGGAAATTATGACCAGCAAAGAAAGGGTATTGCTTGCATTAAATCACAAACAGGCTGATAGAATTCCAATGCATGATGCTCCATGGGGTGCAACAATCAAGAGATGGAAAACAGAGGGGTTACCCGAAGACGCTGATGTAAGTGAATATTTTGGCTGGGATTTTGCTTTTTTTAGTGCTGATTGTACTCCAAGATTTCCCGTAAGAACCATTGAGAAAAACGAGAAATTTATTATTCAGACAACACCACAGGGAGGCGTGAGAAAAAATTTTAAAGACTACACAACGACACCAGAAATTATTGATTGGCCTATAAAAACAAAGGATGACTGGAAGGAAATTAAAAAAAGGTTGAATCCTGATTTTACAAGGGTTGACTGGGTAAGTGTACTTCACGGATACAACAAAGCGAAAGAAGAAGGTAAATTTATCTGCTATTCCGGTGGATTTGGTTATGACATTTTACAAAGTTATATGAAAACAGAACAGCTTTTGATGACAATGGTAGAAGATCCCGAGTGGATAAAAGAAATGATTATGACCCTTGCTGAACTGAATCTGGTGATGATGGAGTTCATGATGAAAAATGGCTTCATTTTTGATGGTGCATTCTTTTATAATGATATGGGATATAGAAATGCATCTTTGTTTTCTCCAGACACATATCTCAAAACTCACTACCAGGCAGATAAAATGGCTTATGGATTCTGCCATTCAAAAAATATGAAGGTTTTCCTTCATTCTTGCGGTAATGTGAAAGAACTAATACCAATGCTTATTGATGCTGGTCTTGACTGTCTTCAGCCGCTCGAAGTAAAAGCTGGAATGGACCTCATTGAACTCAAGCAAAAATATGGAGATAAATTATCCTTTATGGGTGGAATAGATACAAGATTGATGAGCGATCCTGATAAGACAAAAATCGAAAATGAGATAAGGACTAAGATTGAAATTGCAAAGCAAAATGGTGGCTATATATACCATTCAGATCATTCAGTACCCAATACTGTCAGCTTTAGTGATTATTGTTATGTAATGGAACTTGTGAAAAAATATGGTGCGTATGAACATCTTGAGCCAGCACTTGAACCCGAAAAACCAGCCCCTGAGGTAAAAAAGGAAGAAATCACTGAGCAGAAAAAGAAGAAATTCAGTTTCGGTTTGAAGAAAAAGCCAGTGAAGGAAGAATCTAGTGGGAAACCAACTCCTGAAAAGGCAGAAAGAAAATCATTTTTTTCAAGAAAAGAAAAAAGACAGATTGAGGAAACACCGACTGAAGGAAAAACTGAAAAAAAGTCAATCTTTGGCTTTCTAAAAGGTAAGAAAAAATGAGAAAAGCAATAGGCATTGATCTGGGTGGAACCTTTATTAAGTATGGGCTTGTTGATGATTCTGGCAATATTTTAAAAAAATGGTGCCGCCAAACGATGAGAAAGGCAGCAGAGATAATGTTATTGAGCAAATCAGTTGTGCCGTCAAGGATGCCTGGGATGACAACATTGATGGAATTGGTATTGGGACTCCTGGCGTGGTTGATAACAATGGTGCTGTCTTTGAATCTCCAAATTTACCACAGTGGCACAACTTCAACGTTAAAGAAGTATTCGAAAAAAGATTCAATAAAAATGTGGTTGTTGAAAACGATGCAAACAGTATCACCTGGGGAGAATATCTTTTTGGAGCAGGTAAAGGCACACGCACAATCGTTTGTCTTACCCTTGGAACAGGTCTTGGTGGTGGAGTTGTCATAAACGGCAAATTGCTTCGGGGATCAATATATTCAGCTGCTGAATTAGGGCATATGCCAGTAAACTATAAAGGAAGAAAGTGTGGTTGTGGCGCTCGCGGATGTATTGAAGCCTACGTTGGTAGAGACTACATTATCAAGAGTGCCATCAGAAAGATAAAAATGGGTAAAAAATCCATCCTGACTGAAATGGTACGCAACCTTTCTGAACTAACTCCAAAAATAATATCTGATGCTTATCAAAAAGGAGACAAACTGGCTGAAGAGGTTTGGATTGAAATGGCAACAGCTCTTGGTGCCTTTCTTGCAGGACTTGTCAATATACTAAATCCTGACAGAATTATACTTGCTGGCGGCATTGCACAGGCAGGTGAAATCCTTTTCCAGACAGTAAGGAAAACGATACAAGAAAGGTCCATGAAGGTCCTATCTCAAACTGTTGAAGTAGTTCCTGCAGGACTTGGAAATGATGCAGGAATTGTTTCTGGTGCTGCACTTGTTTTCCAACAATAATTCACTGATATGAAAATAATTTTCTGGGGCAGTTCTGAACTGTGTATTCCACTACTGGAGAAAATCAAAGAAGGTTTTCAGTTGCTTGCAGTTGTAACTGCGATTGACAAACCACAGGGAAGACATCTCAAAATCCTTCCCGGGCCCGTAAAACAATGGGCACAAAACAACAATATCAATGTATTACAACCCGAAAAACTTTCTGGCAATGAAATACTTTACACTGAATTAAAGTCTCTTCAACCCGATTTTTTTGTAGTACTTTCTTATGGCAAGGTTATTCCAGAAAAATACCTTCAAATTCCCCGTATTGCACCTTTGAATATCCATCCTTCTTTGCTTCCTAAATTCAGAGGACCTGCTCCATTAGAATGGGCATTGATTAGTGGAGAAAAGGAAACAGGAATAAGCGTGATATTAATGGACAAGAACATTGACACAGGAAGAATATTGACACAAGTAAAGATAAAAATTGATGATGACGATGACATTTTTACCCTGCGAAAAAAAATTTCTGGCCTTTTATTCAATTGCCTGATTGATGCAATTGAAAAGGTATCAAAGGGCTATAAAGGTGAAGAACAAAAAGGACCTGCCTCTTATGCTCCAAAACTAAAAAAGGAAGATGGAAAAATTGACTGGAATGAAAATGTAATTTCAATACATAACAAGATTCGTGGACTCGCTGACTGGCCAGGTGCTTACACATTCTTGATTTATCCAAAGGGAAAAAAAATGATTAAGATCATAAAATCGACTCTTTTTAGCTTGGAAGATTCTTGTTTAAAACCAGGAACATTTGTTGATTTGAAACGGAAAATCCTGGTTGCGTGCGGTAAAGGAATTCTATGCATTGAAAGAATACAAGAAGAAGGAAGAAAGATCCAGACTGCGATTGAATATCTTAATGGACATTTCAAAATACTGAAGGACGGGTACTTCCAGTAAAAAGAAAATTTCCCAGTCAGTTTTCCTTCACAAACAGCAAAAATTCTGTTATAATACAGGCTGTTAAACGGAGAATCAGATGGCAATTATCGTACAAAAATATGGTGGTAGCTCAGTTGCAGATACAGAAAAAATAAAAAAGGTTGCCGAAAAGGTTGTAAATACCCATAGAAAAGGTAACAAGGTTGTGGTTGTTGTCTCAGCAATGGGAAAAACAACAGACAATCTTATAAGTTTAGCAAGACAGATTCACCCATCTCCACCTACCAGGGAAATGGATCTGCTTCTTTCAACAGGAGAACTTGTTTCAGTAGCATTACTATGCATGGCTATCGAAAAACTAGGCTATGAGGCAGAGGGATTACCAGGTTTTTTTGCCGGTATAAGAACGGATGATGCCCACACAAAGGCAAGGATAAAAACAGTTGACACCAGAAGAATCATTGAAGAGCTTAAAAAAGGTAAGATTGTGGTTGTAGCAGGATTTCAAGGATTAAGCCCGCAGGAAAATATTACCACTCTCGGAAGGGGTGGTTCGGACCTTACAGCAATTGCTATTGCGGGTGCGTTAAAAGCCGAAATATGTGAAATTTACACAGATGTACCAGGAGTTTTTACAACAGACCCGAATCTCGTTCCTGAGGCAAAGATCATACCTGTAATCTCCTATAAGGAGATGCTTGAAATGGCATCAGCCGGCGCCAAGGTAATGCAATCAAGAGCCGTTGAATTTGCCCAGAAATATCATATTCCTTGTGTCGTAAAATCAACATGTCAGGAAAATGGAGGGACTATGGTCACAGAAGTTGATTTTAAAGAAGGTGCAATTGTTTCATCTGTAACACTTGATGACAAACAAGCAAAAATCACATTTTTCAATGTTCCGGATAAACCAGGTATAGCGGCAAAAATCTTTGGTGCCCTTGGAGACGCAAACATCAATGTTGACGTAATAGTTCAGAATGTCAGTACAAGCGGTTATACGGATCTTTCATTTACTGTCAATATAACTGACATGGAAAAAGCTTATGAAATTTCCAGAAAACTCGGTCAGGAGCTAAAATGCAAAGATGTGACAGCCGATAATGATATCGCAAAGATTACTGTGATAGGACTTGGAATGATGAATCATCCTGGTGTTGCAGCCAGAATGTTTAAAGCCCTTGCTGATGCAGGGGTCAATATTGAAATGATAAGTACCTCAGAAATAAAGATTTCTTGTATCATAAGAAAGGGAGAAGGACACAAAGCACTAAAAGCAGTGCACCAAGAATTTATTAGGTAAGAGTTAAAACAAGGATTCTTCTTCTCCCATTAAACTTACCTGAGAAGCATCTCCGAGATTAATCTTCTGAAGGTTACCTGCAAGAAATGCTGAATATCCGATTACTGAATCAGTGAGAACAACATTTTTAACGCTTGCGTTGTCATTGATAATACTGTTCTGAACTATAACATTTGTCATATTTACGTTTTTACCTATAGAAACAAACGGACCAACGACACAGTTTCTCAGTTGGGCAGATGGATCGATGAAAACTGGTTCATTTATAACAACTGTTGGAAGGGAACCCACATATGGTCTATTTTTTTCGAGCAAGTATCTATTTGTTTCAAGGAGTGTTTCTGGTTTTCCACAATCAAGCCAAACCCTGGCAGGAATCCCTAAAATTTTCTCTCCCTTTTCTATCATCATTTCAATTGCATCTGTAAGCTGGAATTCATTTTTCGTCTTCTTACCTTTATTTATTAGTTCTCTAAGGGATTCAAAAAGAACCTTGCTGTTTTTAAAAAAATACACGCCACAAAGTGCAAGGTTGGAAACAAAATATTGGGGTTTCTCAACAACTTTGGTGATGATTCCTGTCCCATCTGTAATCGCAACTCCAAATCTTTTCGGGTCATCAACCTGTTTCAATGCTATCCAATTAATACCATCTCTAATTAGTTCTTTTGTATCGGCTTCAACCAGAGTATCACCAAGATTTATAAGAACTGGTCCCTTCACATACGGTGCGGCAAGAGATATGGCGTATCCCAAACCTAAAAACTCTTCCTGTTTAACAAAAACTGCGTCAATATTACGATAGTTATTCTGAACAAATTCAACAATCTTATTACCAAGATGCCCTGTAATAAAAACTATCCTGGTTATACCAAGGTCATATACATAATCTATCAGGTAACCAAGGATAGGTTTGCCAGCAACAGGCAGGAGTACCTTAGGCAAGGTAAACGTATGTGGCTGAAGTCTTCTACCGATTCCTGCAACAGGTAATATACACGTTATTTCTTCCATAAAATTATTATAGCACGCAATTACCACAATATATCAACTATAAGATGGTCGTGTTATAATTTTTTCATGGCTGAGTATATAAAAAAATGGGATTTTCAGCAGGATCTGGATGATACATGGGAAGCAATTTCTGAGAAAAACTTTGTCATAAAGAAAAGCCCCGGAATTCTTACAATCGAAAATTTTTCTGACTGTGATGCTCCAGTTTACTTAAGACCTTGTTCAATCTATGGAGATAGGATCAATATATTCTTTGCTGATATTAGTAAAAAGTCAGGAATTTTTACATGTGGTTTTCTTGCCGGATTTGAGTTCATAAGCCTGGAAATAAACTTTGCAAGAAAAAGTATTGAGGTGTTTACCCATGAATTTCACAAAAAACAACCAAGATTTTCAGGTAAATTAAATTTTGGGAATGTAAAAACCATCTCACTACTAAGAAATCAAGATAAACTACCAGGTCTTCCATACGAAGGTTCAAAAATCAACATTCTGATAAACAACAGTAATGTTGGAGAGATAAGAAACATTGATTTTCTTCCTGAATGTCTTTTTATGTTTGGCCTGAAAACAAAAGGTAAAATTGCAGTATCAGGATTTGAGCTTTCAGGAAAAAATAGGCCCAGGCCAGAGTATCTTGAGATTGGAATATGGCAACAATCAGTAAAACCGACCATAAAAGAAAATGTGGATGGTTTGATTAAAGGAGTTCAAAAAGCTGCTACAGAAGGTGTCCAGATTCTTGTCACACCAGAAACAAGTTTGACAGGCTTAAGGATAAGTGAAGAACTTGACAACAGAGCGCTTATCCAGTCTGAACTCTTAAGATTTCAAAAAGCTGTCTCAAGCATCAAGAATGCTCCATATATTCTTATCGGATATCCTGAGTGGATTACGGGAAAACTAGTAGAAGGTTCCACCATAGATGAAGTCAAAATAAATTGCCATAGATTTGTAAGACCCGATGGAACCCTTGGGCCAATGATGGCAAAAGTTCATTCCTGTGAAGAAGGTTTCTGGCATGGAAGAAATTATAATCTTCAAAGAGTTTGTGGTGCTGAAATTGCTGTTGGTATCTGCCATGATGGACATTATCAGGACGTATGGGCTGTCGGTGTTATGGCAGGTGCACGATTGTGTCTTCATCCAGCAGCAGGAGGAAAACCTCAGGGAAAAATCCCTGAAATTGTTAATTCTCTGCGGAATCTCGGAACAGACCTTGACGCATTCTGGGTAAGAGTAAATGCTGGCGGAGGCTCAGCAATTGTTTATCCTTGCAAGAACAGGAAACAACCTGAAACAATTCTTGCAATTCCAAATGATCTCACTGAAAAAAATCCCACATATCCTGATTACTCATATATGGGTGACATGTTTGCAAAAGCAAAAATCAGACTATGGGACGCTACTGGCTGTTATCCTTTAAGAACACTCAGAAACGGCCATAAATACAACATCTGGAAAAAACTTATTCCTGAAATTCAGGATGTTTAGTCAAATTTACGCAATCAATTTTTGCGATAGGGCTGTACAAAATTCAAACCCGGGATAGTGTAAGGAGAAAGTGGTTTAACCTCAATTCTGAACGCTTTTACAGGTTTATCTGGGAATTCCATCCACTTAGGCCCTTCTTCCTCAGGCGTGTTTTTTGAAGGACAAGAGGCATCTTAAACAAACTATCCATCATATAATACAGAACCCCGCTATAGTACTTGCCCGGAAAATTAATCTCTTTCCAGTTGACTCCGGTGAGAGGTAAATACACCTGCGTAAAACCTTTTTGTCTAAAAAGTTCATTTACTTCTGATGGGTGCCAGAGAGCCATAACATTGATTGCTTCTGCAAGAATTTCATAACTGTGTTTGTTCTTTGACCGGCACAACAGGCACGCAATCCATCTTGAACCATTGGGGGTCTGGTACGTTTCATCAAAACTGATATCCAGAAATCCTGTAAAATGGTTTATCCATTTACTAAGTTCTTTGAAATAAAGTTCCCATGTTTTCAAATTTTGAAGGACAGATATTTCTTCTTCCCGAACCGAGCTCTTCAAGTTTTTCTTCAGGAAACTTTTCAATCAAATCAGGATTTTCGGCAAGATATTCTCCAGCACTATTCTGGGATCAGCACCAAGTATTGTCTTTATGAAGTATCTTTCTGCTATTTCCTTGAGTTCAACAACAAGATTGTTGTATCTGTAATTAAATTCGACCTTATTGATCTTATATCTTGCCAATCCTCTAAATAAATTCTTATCAGGAGCTGGTCTAACCTGCACCATACGGTATGGACACACTGGCCAATCCTTGATAACAAACTCAAAAATTATCCATCTTCCATACCTAATTTTTAATCCCATCAATTAGAAAAGCCGATTGTGTAAAATTTGCGATAACTTCTTCAAGACATGTTTTTAAATCTTTTTGAAATGAATCCCTACTAATTTCAAGAGCAAAAAGTCCTTTAAGGAAAGGTATTAAAACTATAGGAATAAATCGTATATTCTTGCTCACCCGCAAGAATACAACCCTGTATTTTTGTAATAACTTTGCCTTATACCAAGAAGTTTTTCAAATGGCAGTGATGCCTTTATATGTTTCCATCTATTGCATATAGTAGGTTTGTCACCAAGATAATTTTCAAAGTTAAGTGAATTTGTTTCCATTGCTTCCTGCCATCGTCTATAACTAAAAAATTCTGACCAGTTTTCCATCTTCCCACCTGATTTCCATACAGATTCGACAACTTTTGCAAGATTCCTATCGCCCCTTGAAAGAAGGCATTCAATTACACTCATTTCATAAGAATGAAACCTGAGGGAAACATAACGATTCTTTGAAAAATCCTTCATCAGTTTTTGCTTTGTTTGTGAATATTTTTCAAAATCAGGGAATTTTTCCCATTGAAATGGTGTATGCGGTTTCGGGATGAAAACATTGAATGAACACTTTACAGAAATTATTTTTGAGATTTTCTTTAGAAGATTTTCTATTTCAAAAATCGTCTGGTCTGTCTCCCCAGGAAGTCCAAGAATAAAATATAGTTTGAGTTGTCTCCATCCAGATTTCTTTGCCAGTTCTGCGAGATTCAAAAGCTTGTCATCAGAAATTGGTTTTCCAATATACTTCCTGAGCGTTTCTCCTGTTTCTGGAGCAAAGGTTAACCCTGTTTTTCTCACCTGCCCTATCCTGCTTGCCAGGTGAAATGAAAAGCTATCTATTCGTAATGAAGGAAACGAAATTGCAACATTTGTATCTTTGAATCTCTTTGTGAGTTCAACTACGATTTTTTCTATTTCAGGATGGTCTGCCGCTGAAAATGAGAGAAGTGAAATCTCTTCATAACCGGTATTCCTATATACATCAAGACAGAGTTCAACAATTTTGTCTGCACTTCTCTTCCTCACAGGCTTCCAGCAAAATCCGCCCTGACAGAATAGACAACTCTGGGGACAACCCCTCATGATTTCAACAGACACACGGTCATGGATAATTTCACAAAGTGGGACAATCCATTTTGTTGGAAATGTTGCGTTTTCAAAATCTTTCACCGTACGCCTTTCAATCTGACCTGGAGCACATGAAATTATAGGTTGCACACTTTCATCAGCAAAGATTTGATAAAAGGAAGGAACATAAACACCCCTTATACCTGCAAGACATTTCAAAACTTCGCTTCTTTTCAATCCCTTTATTCCTTTGTAATATTCCACCAATTCCACTATCACTTCTTCTGCCTCTCCTATTATCCATATATCAACAACATTGGCAAGAACCTCAGGATGAAATGAACAGTTGCCGCCTGCAATAACCAAAGGATCAGATTCTCTACGGTCTGATGAAAATATTGGAATCCTGGCAAGTGCCAAAAGATTCAATACGTTTGTATAATTCAATTCTGAGGAAATACTGAATCCAACAAAATCAAAATCCTTCAGTGGTTTTTTTGACTCAAGGGTAAACAATAATGTCCCAGACTTTTTCAAAATTTCTTCAAAGTCCGCACCAGGAGCAAAAAATCTTTCACATGCAACACCATCGATATTGTTAAGAATATAATACAGAATTCTTATTCCAAGATTGGACATCCCAACTTCATATACATCAGGATATCCCAGAGCAATCTTCACACTCGCATTGTCTGTATCAGGATGATAAGAATTTATTTCATTGTTAAGATAAGTGATAGGTTTTTTTATGTGATAAAGGACTTGTTCAAAACCATCCATTTGGTCTAGAAAAGTGTTATATTTTTCCACAGATTAAAAACCGTTGCAACACATATAAAATATACAATCAACGCAGAACCTCCGTAACTAAGAAAAGGAAGGGGTATTCCTGCGACAGGTAAAATACCGCATGCCATACCAATATTTATAAAGATCTGGATGAAAAACATAACCATTATACCTGTACCTATCAGTCTGCCAAAAGAATCCTGGGTCGTTAGGGTAATTTTCAATATCTGATTCAGAAAAACATAATAAAGGAAAAGCAAGACCACAACCCCAATAAGCCCGAATTCCTCTGCCAGAAGGCAGAAGATAAAATCTGTGTGAAATTCGGGTAAAAAAGCAAGCTTGGTCTGAGTCCCTTTCAAAAATCCTTTTCCAACAATTCCACCAGAACCAATTGTTATTTTTGATTGAAGAATGTTATAACCTTTATCAAGCGGATCTTTCCATGGATTTAAAAAAATCACCAGCCTCTGTTTCTGGTAATCCTTCAGCCCCATCCATAAAACAGGACTTAAAAACAACCCGATAAAAAGTAAAATGAGAAGATGCTTTTTTTTCGCTCCAGCAAGATACGCCAATGAAAAGAAAATTACAATGAATAGAAAAGCTGTACCAAGATTTGGTTGAATAAGAATGAGAAGAAATGGTATACCTGTTATTAAAACTCCGCCTAAAAGCGTTGAAAATCTCTGTACGTCCCTTATTGAGAAATATCTGGAAAGTACAATAATCAACACAAATTTTGCAAATTCAGAAGGCTGAAAATTAAACCAACCTATCCTTATCCATCTACCAGCCCTGCCAGTACCGATTACAAGAACCAACACCAAAAGGATGAGTGTAATAAAATACATAATGTGGGCAAGTTTATTCCAGTGCCTATAATCAAAATTTTTCAACACAAAAAATATCGCCACTGCAAAGCATAACCAAACACATTGCTTTAGAAAAATTGATAAAGATGAAGAAACCGAAGAAATACTTTTAGAAGCACTATAAAGCAATAACAAACCAAGAAATGTCAGAATCCCAGTCACAATCAAAAGAATTTTTCCAGGATTATTTTTTGTGTCCATTTTTATTCAAACCCTTGACTTCCATATGGTAAAGTTTGTATAACTGTTTCAGAAATAGTAGTTTCCTCGCGAGTGTCTTCTGATGTATAGATTTTCCTTATAATATTACCTGCTATTCTCGCAGCCTGTGATGAACTTGCTTCATCAAGAAATACAACAATTGCCATATTAGGACTGTCTGCAGGTGCATAACAAGCAAACGCTCCCCTTGTAGGAAGTCCAAGTTCTCTATGTCCTATCTGTGCTGTACCTGTTTTTCCGGCTATTTCAATACCTGGAACATTAGCACCAGCACCTGTTCCAAATCTTACAACGTTTCTTAATCCTCTTCTTAGAACTGTCAGTGTTTCTTCTGAAATAAATACAGTCTTTTTCAAAACAGGTTGAAACTCCTTTATTATTTTGCCATCAGGTGTGGTTATCTTTTTTACAATAAATGGTTTCCATAAATTACCACCATTAGCAATTGCTGATATCATCGTACACAACTGAATTGGAGTAGTTGAAATTGCTCCCTGACCTATAGCTATGTTAATTGCTCCTCCAGATTCAGCTACAGACGGAAGATTACCAGCTTTTTCTCCAGGCAGGTCAATACCTGTAGGTCTACCGAAATCAAATAGTTTCGCATACTCCAGAATTTTTTCCACTCCCAGTTTCATTCCCACTGTTCCAAAAAATATGTTGCATGAAAATGGGAGTGCTTGATTTATATCAACCCAACCGTGTCCCTCTTCTTTCCAGCAACGAAATTCTCTGTCACCGATTTCCATGCTTCCAGTGCATTCGATTCTATCGTGTTCTCCAATCTCACCGGTTTCAAGCGCAGCAATTTCAGTAATAATTTTAAAAATTGAACCCGGAGCGTATTGACCAGAAATAACTCTATTAAGAAAAGGATTCTTTCCACTGTGGGGCGGCTTCAGGTATTTTGAAATATTGATTGGATCAAAAGATGGCTTACTCACAAGTGCAAGAATTTCTCCATTACGAGGATCCATCACAACAATACCTCCTGCTCTATCTCCGAGTTCTTTAACACATATTTCCTGAATACTTTGATCTATAGTAAGAACCAGATTATTTCCTGGAACCATTGCTATTTCTCTTAAAATTTTTCTCTGGTGCCCGCGTGCATCAACCTCAATCTGATACCCACCTGATTTTCCTCTTAATAAACTATCGTATTGTTTTTCTATTCCATATTTTCCGATAAAATGTCCCAGTTTTACACCCTCATCCTTAAGCAATTCCAGTTCTTCCTGATTGACTTCACCAGTATACCCCAATAAATGAGATGTACCTTCTCCAAGGGTATACTGCCTGTCAAGACCTGCCTGAACAAAAATACCAGAAAGTTTGAACGCATATTCTGAAACTGCAGCAATTTCAGATTGGGTTAGCCCTCTTTTCAAAATTTTTCTTTCAAAAGGATTGGAGGATTTCTTTTCAAGTTGCGCTAGGAGTTCTTTTTTTTCAACCCCAAGAATCGTTGAGAGCACCGAAGAAGCCTCTTGTGGATTTTTCATGTCGTAAGGTACGAATACAAGATTGAAACAGGTTCTATCCTCAGCAAGAATTCTACCATTTCTATCAAAAATCTTTCCCCTGGGAATACCAAGGTCAATCGTCCTTATGCAATTCTGTTCCGAAAGACGTCTGTAATCAGGAAATTTTATAACCTGGAGATAAAAACACGCAATAATCAGTATACCAAATGCAACCCTGATAACGAATGAAAAACTTTTGATCCTTTGTTCCATATCTTCAAATTGAAGTCAATTTATTCCTTGAAAAATTGTACATCAATGATATAAAAACCATACTTATTGCAGTATGTATTAAAACAAACAAGATTCCAAAAACAAGGGTAAAGGGACCCCACGAGCACCCCTTAAAATAAATGCAGAACTTAGCAAAGGTATAAATAACGCACCCGACTAATACAGAAACAATTTTTGATATATCTGTTTCAAATCTGAAAGATGCCAAAAAATACCACGTTACCCCGAGAGCTAAAATTTCTTTTCCCGCATCATCAAAAGTAATTGCAGAATATATTATACTCCATATAAAAATTAGAAAAAAATAGGGCAGAACATTTGTCCTAAAGGAAACATAGAAAAGCGCAAGCAGAAAAAAATCAATCCATGCACCTGGAAATAGAATGTGACATAGTCCGGGTATTATCAAGAGAAACCAGACTTCTTTTTTACTCAACGATTGCAACTGTTCTGAGATTATCATTTATAAAAAAGGGTTTCACTAGCCCCTGTGTTACAGGCTCAGTCTTACTACTTTCAATTTCAACTATAGTTCCTATTGTAATACCACTGGGATACAATCTCGTAAATCCACTTGTTTCAACAACATTTCCAACATAAGCTTTACATTCTGGAGGAAGAAATCTTATCCTCAGTCTTGGGTGAAAAGGAGTTGCTGATAAAGATTCAATCACAGCAAGTTCTCCTGTTTCCCTTACCATAGCGCTTATCTTATTTTCAGAATGATAAAGTGTAATACCCATCGCTGTATTATTGTTTACGGAAACAATTCTTCCAACAAGGGAACCATTACAGCTTATAATCGCCATATTCTCCTTGATTCCATCATATGACCCCTTGTCAATGGTAATAAGTGTTGGAAAGACCCATGGAGAAATTGTCTTCACATTAGCATAGATTACCTTGGAAAAATTTTTACGATTTTTCAGGTTAAGAAGCTTTTTGAGATTTTCATTTTCTAAAATAATAGTCTGAATTTCGGATGAGTACTCTTGCTTAGGAAATTCTTTCTTAAAAAAACGCAGATTGAAAGAAAGGTTATTTTTGAAAATCCAGAAACTAACAATAACAAACATCATAAGAACAATCTCTCTTCGAAATTTCCATAGCATCTGAATACCTACTCGGAAGGAAACATCTTAAAATACCGTTCTTCCTCTAACATCTTACCCGCACCTGTAACAACGGCAAGCAAGGGATTCTCTGCAACCCTGACAGGTAGCTTTGTTTCCTGGGATATCAGTTTGTCTATATTCCTTAATAATGCGCCGCCACCTGCAATTACCAAACCTGTTTCAACCAGATCGCTTGAAAGTTCAGGTGGTGTTTCTTCGAGTATATCCCTTACAGCACCAACTATTGCAAGAAGTGTTTCTTTAAGGGCTTCTCTTATCTCTTCTGAACGAATTCTTATCATTTTCGGCAAGCCTTCAACAAGGTCTCTTCCATGGACTTCCATGGTTAACTCTTCTTCAAGAGGAAATGCAGACCCAATGGCAATCTTAATATCCTCTGCGGTTCTTTCACCAACAAGAAGATTGTATTTCTTCTTCAAATAATTTGAGATTGCCTCATCCATTTCATTACCAGCAACCCTCAAACTCTTTGTCAGTACCAATCCTCCAAGCGAAATAACAGCCATTTCTGTTGTTCCACCGCCTATATCAAGTATGAAACTGCCACGCGGCTCCTCAACCGGTAATCCAACACCGATAGCAGAAGCCATTGGCTCCTCAACAAGCTTGACAATTCTCGCTCCTGCCTTTAATGCTGTTTCCCTTACTGCCCTTCTTTCAACGCTTGTTATACCTGATGGAACAGCAATAACCATCCTTGGAGGCATAACAAATTTGTGTCGGGGAGATTTGACTTTATTGATAAAATGCCTCAGCATTGCTTCACAGGCATCGAAATCCGCAATAACACCATCCTTCATTGGCTTCATTGCTATGATGTTTGCTGGGGTTTTACCCAGCATCTTCTTTGCCTCAAGTCCTACAGCCAATACGTCTTTGGTATCCCGATTAATAGCAACAATAGAAGGTTCCATCAAAACAACACCTTTTCCCCTTACATAAACTGCTGTATTTGCTGTACC
>JAMWCC010000002.1:22379-25659 GCA_023818375.1 Candidatus Omnitrophota bacterium
GTCTATACCAAGATCATTAGAAAAAAATCTCGCTATTTTCATCATCAAATCTCCTTGTAATCTCTAGATTATTTTCTTTCTTTTGAGCCCTCAATTATTTCTATTAATGTATCAACTATCTTTTTATCGAATTGGATGCCAGAGTTCCTTTTCAGTTCTTCCAAAGCTTTTTCCATTTCCATTTTCTTTCTATAGGGTCTTTCAGAAATCATAGCACTCAAGGCATCCGCAACGGTAAGAATTTTAGCTAATAATGGGATTTGGTCTCCTGAAAGTCCCTCCGGATATCCCGTACCATCAATTCTTTCATGGTGATAAATACAAGCCTCTATTTCTTCCTTTTTTACTTTCAATGGTTTAAGAATTTCCTTTGTAATCAGGGGATGCTTTTTGATAATTTCAAATTCTTCTTCTGAAAGTGAACCACTTTTTGAAATTATTTCATCCTTAATACCAAGTTTTCCAATATCATGCAAATATGCAGCATTATCCTTAATACCAAGTTTGCCAATATCATGCAAATATGCAGCATTTCGCAAACTTTCAAGTTCTTCTCCCTTTAGTCCAAGAGCTCTACCAATCGCAACAGCATAATACGCAACCTGTTCAGAATGGTTTTTTGTGTAAGAGTCTTTTGCTTCAAGTGAATTTACAAGCGACCTTATCGAACTTATATAAGAATCGTGCAACTGTTGAATTAATTTAGCATTTTCAAGTGCAATGCCAATCTGTGTTCCAAAGGCTGAAAGAAGTTTTAGTTCCCTTTCCTCAAAAATTGTTCCCTTTGAATAAAATCTCAGGATTCCTATCTCGTCTTTTCTACCGAAAAGCCTCATTTCAAAAAAATCTGCATCTTTTTTCTGGAAGAAATTATCGGTAACTTCACATCTATCCGGGAAAAGGATTATCGGAAAATCTACATCTATTGACTTTCCCTTTGTCCTGCGAAGAAAAAATCTACCTGTCTCATCGTCCTTTAAATACAAAAGTGCAACATCTGGCTTTACCAGGTTATAAACAAGGTCAATTATACTGTTACACAACTCCTCAACATCTGTTATTGAGATAATTATTCTGTTTAATTCTAGAATTGAACGAGTCAATTCAAATTCTGAAACTTTCTTTGAAATTTCGTTTATTTTGATATTTCTTTCGATGGTTGTAATAAGTGTCTCAACGGTAAATGGTTTGGTAATAAAATCACTTGCACCACTCTTTATCGCATCCACAGCATTCTCAACAGAGGCAAGTCCAGTACACACAACTACTGGTGGCAGGTTAATTTCCAAAGTCCTTGCTTCTTCAAAAAAAGACATTCCGCTTTTTTCTGGAAGTTGTAAATCAAGGATTATCAAATCAAAATGATTATTCCTCAATAAAGCAATCGCATCTGCAATTTTTTCAAGTGTTTCAACTTCATATGAATATCTTTTCAGAATTTCCCTGTAGAGATTCTGAACTTCAATATTGTCCTCTATTACCAATATTTTTTTCTTCTGGCCTGATTCCATATTTTTCAACTTTGTAACCAAGAACCCTTCGACTCATACGCAAATGTTCTGCTGCTTTCGATTTATTCCAGTTAAACTTATTTAATGTTTCCAGGATTAACCTTTTTTCAAATTCAGCTACTTTTTCCTCAAAAGGTTTATCATCCTCAAAAGTTTCTACGCAAGTTTGTTTTAAATCCTCGGGTAAATCATCAGCATTTATTATATCCTTGTTTCCTTTTAAAACCAAAACCCTCTCTACTATATTTTTCAACTCTCTTACATTTCCTGGCCAGTCGTAGGAGACTAAAATTTTTTCAGCCTCAGGTGAAAAAGATTTTGTTTTCACGTCCATCTGGGTTCTAAAAACTGAAAGAAAATGATAAGCAAGTGGAAGAATATCTTCCTTTCTTTCCTTGAGCGATGGCACATTTATTGGAATAACACTTAATCGATAAAACAGGTCTTCACGAAATCTTTCTAACTCTATTTCTTTTTTTAAATCTCTTGAGGTTGCTGCAAGGACTCTTGCTTCAAATTTGATACTTTCATTCGAACCTACTCTCGAAAATTCTCTTTCCTGCAAAACTCTTAACATTTTTATCTGCAATGAAACAGGCATTTCTCCAATCTCGTCAAAAAAAACAGTTCCCGCACCTGCGATTTCAAGCTTTCCGGGTTTACTCTTGAACGCACCTGTAAAGGCTCCTTTTTCATAACCAAAAATTTCACTTTCAAAAAGTGTTTCAGGAATGGCTGCACAGTGAATTGCAACGAATGGTTCATTTTTTCTCTCGCTTTCTTTATGTATAAATCTTGCAATCAACTCTTTTCCGCTTCCAGTTGGACCAGTTATTAAAACTGAAGATCCATATAAAGCAGCTTTTGATGCAAGTGAAAGAACATCTTTCATTTTCTGACTTTCACAAACAATTATCCCACTTAAGTTCTCAATCTCAGTGGCAAGCAGATCAAACTTTTGTTTAACCCTTAACTGGTCAAAAATTTTTTTTACGATAACACGAATCTCTTCAACATCAAACGGTTTGGTTAAATAATCATGTGCACCAAGTTTCATTGCTTCAACTGCAGTAGAAACTTTAGAAACTGCAGTAAGCATAATTACTGGTAATTCTGGATTGATTTTTTTTATTTCTTTTAGAATATTTATGCCATCGCCATCAGGCAAAATAATATCAAGAAAAACCAGATTTATATCATTGTTTAGAAGAAGTTCCAGACCTTCTTTGCCCGAAAAAGCGGTAATCACCTTGTAACTATCTGCCAGAACTATCGTTAGGGATTCCTGTACACTTTTTTCATCATCTATAATAAGAATTTTTTTCATTTTTTTAACGTTGGAAGTATCAGAACAAAGCGCTTTCTTCCATCTGGTAAGATTTCAAAACTAACATTACCTTTATGCTCCTCAATGATCTTACGGCTGATGGCAAGATTCAGTGAAAAAACTGCACTCAATTGATTTGAAAAGGGCTGAAAAATTTCTTCGGTTGAGCGCAGATCAAAACATCTTCCGTCTTCTTCAATAACAATCTTATAACAATCAGTATTAACGGAAAGCCATATTTTCACTTCACCACCATTGCCTGCATCTTGAACACAAAAATCAATAAGAGATTCAAGAGCTTCCTGGATCTTATTCGAATCAGCCATTGCTGAAAAATCGGTATCATCCTTTGAAACAATTTGCATAGAAGGAAATTTTTCTTTTATCTTTTGAAGTATATCTAGGTAACTGATAACGCTCAATACTAATGGTTCCTCATCGG
>JAMWCC010000083.1:0-19042 GCA_023818375.1 Candidatus Omnitrophota bacterium
ATTCTTCATTACAGAAGGATTGTAAATAAATGGGAGATCATGGGAACACCCTGTGTGATAATCAGCATCCCTTAATGCCGCATCCATCAATCTTAAATATTTTTCCATTTCATCTGCAGCAGGACCAAAAAAATTCACCGCAAAATCACGAATTAAGGCATCCACATCTGCTTTATGATTCCAGAATAGCTTTGTCGCAATGTATATTGTTGGTGTCATACTTGCCCAGTGGGGAACTGTTTCAACACGCCAGCCTTTAATTCCAAGTTCCTTTGCTACAGGAATTTCGTCCCTTATCGCATGAACCTTACTGAAAGGAAAACCAGGATCTGCAAGATTGAAAAAGTATCCTCTTTCATATGTTTCAGGCAAAAGCTTTCCCCATGCTTCCATGATTTTTCTGTAATAACTTCTTTCAGGACACACAGGATTTGACATACCGTGTATTCTGCACAAACTTATGGGCGCGAAAGCTGGTACTATTCTTGAATCCGGTTTTACTTTTACCGGGGGCTTCATGTAGCATGAATAACAATAAAATCCTATTTTTTTGTCTGGAAACTCATCACTGATTCCTTCAAGAACCTTATTGAAAAACCAGATGTATCTGTCTGTCATTGAAATTTCGTTTTCAAAATTGTCAAAATCTCCACCATCGAGAGCTCGACAGTTTTCACATTCGCAAAATCCACCACCATCATTCGGTCCCATTCCAATCCATGGCGCAGAAGGGTTTTTCTTAAAATAGTTCTTTGTTTCCCTGATTGCTCTTGCGAGAACCTCAGGGTTTGAAATACACAGCTGACTCTGCTGCCTTTTTCCGTTTACCAAAGCAAAAAGTTCTGGTTCTTTATTTATATCAGCTTTTCCGATAGGAATTCCATGAGCAGAAGGAAAATAGGGACCACCAAGCCTCATCCTTCTATACCAGGTTTTATCAACTGCCATCTGAAGGTGTCTTGCTGAAAAAGAAGGAACCTGTACAGTGTTTTGTTCATTCACAGCAACTGTCTTTTTTTCTGGTATCACGGTACCAATATCCCCTGGCATATACCATCTTACACCCAGTTGTTCCAAAAGTTCATAGACACCAAAAAGTGTGCCTTCAGACGAAAGTCCGGCAATTCTTATATAACTAATACCTGCTGGGTTAGCTTCTGCCTTAATCATAAATGACGCAGGATCATCACCATTAGAACGTATTGTTTGCTCAATCTCAGGTGTCATGGCAGAAGTACCTATAAAAATATAGGTTATACCTGAAGTACCGAGCGCAGGATTAACCTGCCATCCTTTGCCGGGTATTTCTTTTACAACCTCTATTCTGCATCCACTCATTTTTTCAATAAGGTCTGCAAGTTCTTTTGCGGCAAGTTGCTCATCTTCTGTAGGTTGAACTGGAAGCAGAATAACAGATTTCACTTTCCCATTTTCAACAAGTATAGCCTGTTTTGAACACAGACATGAGACGGTTCCTAACATCAACGCAAACAGAATAAAAGTTTTCATCTCTTTTCTCCCTTTAGTGATGCCTTTATCTCAGAAACAAGCTTTTCAATTCTTCTCCCATATTCAACATAATTTTTATATCTTGCATCCGCTTCAGATTTAATACTTGGGTCATGATAAACAACCGCCATGTGCGGTTCTATTGAAATTCCACCGTCATATCCACGTGAAAAAAGGTCAGTAAGAATTTCACGAACCATGCCTTTGCCCTCGCCTGGAAATGTGCAGGTATGTTTTCCATCTTCTTTTACATAGCCATCCTTAATATGGACATACACTATGTGCTCTCTCACATGCGTGTAAAACTCCCAGGGATCCTGCATTTTGTAAGGTTTTGGACCCCTTACATCTGGATGAAATAATGGATTACCAGTATCATAAACAAGTTTTAGTGCAGGAGAATTAACTCCCTCCAGAAGCCGAAGCGTGTGTTCCCATGAAAGAGCACCCCAGCCAGAACAATTCTCGTGGACACATAAAACTCCCCCATCTTCTGCCATTTTTACTATCGTCTTTACCCTTTTTATTGCTTCCTCTGACCAATCCTTGTCAAGTACCTCATCAGGTATTGCAAAACTCATAATTCTTATCATCTTTGTTCCCAGCCTGTGCATACGTGGTATTGCTCTCTTCATTTCTTCGTAACTCTTATCAGGTGGCTCTGTAATTTTTTGTGCCCAGTTTGCAACACCGCTGCCAAAACAGTTAATCTTAATTCCGGCCTCTTCAAGTTTTTCAACTATTTGGCCAAACTTTTTATCATCAATCCAGGTAAACTGTACACCATCAATACTTCTTGCCTCAATATATTTCCATCCAAGTTCTTTCGTTGCCCTTATCTGACCATCAATATCAGGTGCTGCTTCATCTGCAAATCCAGTAAAATACATAATTCCCTCCTTTTTTGGTTAACATTCCTGTGTATTATCAGGCAATCTTAAAGATGTTTCAATGTATTGAGTTTCCTTGATGCCCTGCTGGGAAGAACCAAGTTCCTGTAATTTTTTTATCGACGGAATGAGACGGCTTTCAAGTGAGGCAATTGTAGCGTTATAGTTTTTGACTGTACTTTCTATTGACTTACCTGTATTTCTCAGATGTTCAACAAAAACTGAGATCCTTTCGTATAATTCCCTGCCTGTTTTAGCAATAGCAATTGCGTTTTCTTCAATTGAATGCTGTTGCCAGCCAAAAGCCACTGCTTTTAAAAGTCCCAGAAGTGTAACCGGAGTTGCGATAAGAACGTGATTCTCTATAGCATACTCAAGTAAATTTGGTTCAATCTCATAGGCTGCGCTTATTGATGCTTCATTAGGAACAAACATAATAACAAATTCAGGAGTAGGATTGAACTGAGCCCAGTATTTTTTACTTGCCAGATTTCCAATTGTCTCCCGAACTTTTTTTGCAAAAATCCGCAGTTTTTCCTGTCTTTTAGGCTCTTCTTCATTCATAGCCTCAAGATATGCCAGCATCGGACTTTTTGCATCAACTGGAAGTATTCCGCCATTGGGAAGATTAATGATCATATCAGGTCTACCCTCTTCTGAAGATGCCTGTTCTTCGTAATCAACATGTTTTGTCATACCTGCAAGTTCAACAACTCTCCTTAATTGGATCTGTCCCCATTGCCCACGCACCTGGGTCGTCTTTAGAGCCTGATTGAGTTGAACCGTTAAAGTTCTTAGTTGATCCTGCGCGGAAAAAAGATGCTGCAATTCCTTCTGCAGTCCTTCATATGCGCCTTCGCGTTTTTTCTCAATGATACGAATTTCCTCATCCATTTTTTTAAGGGTTTCTGTAAGAGGCTCAAAAAGTTTGCTGATTTCTGCCTTTTGTGTTGTCCAGTCACCACGAAGCTGTTGAACTATTGATTCAAGATTCTGTCTTGCCATTTTCAGAAACTCTTCTGTATTGCCACGCAGAACCTGGGTTGCTAGGGAAGTAAATGCCTCTCTCAGTTGTTCTTGTGATTTTTCCGACCAAGAAATTTTTTCAATAAACGACTCTTTTTCTTTTCTCAGTTCAGCAATTTCAACCTGTAGTTTAGAGTTTTCTTCCTGCAGATTCTGTAACCTTCCTTCAAGTTCTGAAATACGATGGTTTTTTTCTCTGATAAATTTCTGATTTTCCCGCAAGAAGAACAAATATGCTGCTGAGATAGCAATCATAACAAATAAGATTATTAGACTGTTCATGGTTAAATTCCTTTATACATTATACACCATCTTTTGAACTCATAAAGATTAACCTCTTAGAATTTCGTGCTTTTCTTCCTCAAGTATCTTCAAGAAAACATTGACGATTTCCGGATTAAATTGACTTCCACTATTTTCTTTTAACTGCCTGATTGCTTCACTTTTTGATAGTGGTTTTCTATAAGCACGCGCTGAAGTCATAGCATCAAAAGCATCAGCAACCGAAAGGATCTGTGCCAGAATGTTTATCTCGTTTCCTTTCATACTGTAAGGATATCCGGTTCCATCAAACCTTTCATGATGCTGACTTATGATATCTAAACCATCCTTTTCGAAAAAGATTGGTCTCACTATTTCCCTACCTGATAGAGGATGCCTCCTTATTAACTTCCATTCGTCTTCAGTAAGTGGACCTGCCTTATTCAGGATTTTTTCGTCTATCCCAAGCTTTCCAATATCATGTAGAAGTGCGATGTCCTTAAGAAGTTGTATTCTTTTTTCTGGCAAGCCCATTTTTTTTGCTATTTTTTCTGCATAGAAAGCAACCCTTTCAGAATGACCTTTTGTATAAGAATCCTTTTCCTCAATAATAGTGACCATCGATCTTATAGTTCTATAAAGATAATCCTGAATAACTTTTCTTGACATTCTAAGGCTTTTAGCCATTTTATTAAAAGCAAGAGCAATCTGATTAAACTCATAATCAGCGGTTTGTTGGAGCGTGTAATCAAGATTTCCCTTTTGAATATTTTCAATTCCTATGAGCAGATTTTGTAGAGGAATGGAAATTTGATGTGAAACAAAAAAGATCAAGGAAACAAAAATAATGAAAAACAAGAAACTCATTCCAAATATCTGTAAATAAATCAACCTCAAATTATTATTAACACCATATTTTAATCTAAGTAGCGCCACTGAATTTCCAATTTTATCTCTCAAAGGCATATAACAGGTAAAGAATTTTGTTTCCTTAAAAACCAAGGGTACTGCAAAACCCATCAGTGCACCAGGAAAATCATCAACAGAACATGAAGACCCATCTGATAAAATAGGTCCATCATCTGCATCTGAATGAACTCCTTTAAGTACTCGCAGAACTTTACCTTCTAAGCCGAGTATATGAACTGAGACGATCGATGTGTTTTTTGACATAACCTGCCTTATATTCATCTCAATTTCTTTATATGTATCTAAATCGGCTGAAAGACCATCCATTTCTATCATGGCAGCCAGTGTCTGAGCTATGCTCAGCAATTCTTTTTCAAGTAGTTTCTTTTGATAATTCGCAAAATACCATCCAAGAAATAAATTCCAGGTGGTAATTAAAAGAAACACCGGCGGAACAAATTTTACAAATAGTCTGTATCTGAAACTCTTCATCGGTATTTAATTTTTCCTAACATTATTTTTCTCTTCAAAAAACGCCTTTCTCACAAATGTTGAAAAGTTATGCTTTTGCCAGTATTGCAAGATATTTTTCTAAAAGAGCAAGATTTTCAGGGGTGATAGCAACAATCTCACAACCATAATGGTAAGTTGAACCAGCGTGCAGTTCATTTAAAATGACGCACTCAGCCCTGACAGTTTCAGAAAAATGTTTTATGACAAGTCTCATCTCTATTGAATATGTTCTACCAACTTTCAGAGGTTGCCGAGTTTCAAATCTGATACCTGTACGACTTATATTCAAGATGGTAATATCGATGCTTCCGTGTAAAATCCCCTTTTCTGTAATTCTCCCACCAAGAAGGCCGCATTCATAACGTCTTTCTTTCCTGCTGTCTACCGCTATTGGTGATGTTCTTACAATTGTCATTCTACGAAGGGTAGGACAGAAGATTTTGCAGGTAAAATAATGCCAGACACCTTCCCATAAAAAAAATACAGTCCCGTTCTTCCCCATTCCGCTTTCACCAGCAGATTGGTCTGTTAATTCGACGAAAATTTCACCCTGTCTTCCTGTACTGATCAATCTTGCAGTATGTTCCCTATTTTCAACTCTGACAATAAATTCTTTTATGTTTCTGAGGTCAAGTGCCGACATATTCACTAATACTATACCTTTTAAACATAGTAAAGTCAACGTATGATACTAAGTTTTTTATGTTATAATTCATCACAAATTGGAGGAAAGGTGTTTGTAAGTGTTCTTATTAAAGTTGTTTCAATTTTCCTGATAATTCTTGCAGGTGGTCTTGCCAGAAGAAAGAATTTTCTAACGGATGCATCCGCAAGCTCAATGGCAATCTGCGTCACCAATTTTTTTTATCCTGCTCTCATAGTATCCTCCATAACCTCAAATTTTACAATACAATCTCTTATCTCAAACTGGGTACTTCCTGCAGGAACAATCATTATTATGTTAGTCGGCTACATTACAGGAATCCTATTTGTCAGATTACTATCTTTTGATAGCAAGCAAGAAAAAAACACTTTTTTATTTCAATGTACCATAAACAATTATGTTTTTTTACCACTTCCAATTGTTGCAATGTTTTTTGGCAATACAGGTGTAGCTTACCTTATTTTTTCAAGTTTTGGCTCTGAAATTTCTGTCTGGACAATTGGCATGCTCGGTCTTACTGGAAACCGACTGGATAAGAAAAATTTAAAAAATCTTTTGAGTACCCCTGTTTTTTCACTAATTTTTTCAATTATCGTAATTTTAGTAAGGGATTCATTTGGAATCTGCGGTATAGATAGATTTTCAAAGGAAATCTTTCATGCACTGGCTTATTCCATAGAAATGCTTGGAAAAGCCACAGTTCCACTTGCTCTTTTTCTTGCAGGCAGCAGAATATCAAAAATTTCAATAATGCACCTAAAAAATCCGAATCAATTCTGGATAATTTTTTTAAGGTTGATTTTCATCCCTGCTTTAAGTTGTACATTCATTTCTTTCCTACCGATTTCTCATGAGACCTTTTTAGTACTAGCTATTGTTGCTATTATGCCTGCTGCAATTGCAAGTATAATACTTGCAGATGCATACAGGGCAGATATTGAATTTGCTTCTGCAAGTGTCCTGACAACGCATATAGTTTCTCTTGTAACGATTCCTGCTTGGCTCACATTTCTGACCAGATAAAAGATAAATGGTAGAATATTCTTTGAACCATCAAAAAAGGGAGGTATAAAATGCTGAACCTTACAGGCAAAATTGTTAAAATAAGATTCAAAAAATATTTTGAAGAACAAAGGCTATGGGTGTTCGTTGGAAAGATACTTGAATTCACCGAACACTGGATTATGGTTGAAGGTAAGGGTCTTATTGTCTCAAGAGGCAAAATAACTCCAGTTGATATCGATGAAGAAATCCGAACACTGATTATACCAAGAGATAATATTGCTCATATACGTATACTCCCTGATGACTTTGATATTTCAAATATTGAAATTGAAGAACGTGGAATCCGTTATTTCATAAGAGTCAAAGGTGGACCACACACCAGTATAGGAGAAATTTAAAAGTATAATGTTGTATCTTGCGCTGGACGAAAATGGGTATGGTCCGATAATGGGACCACTTGTGGTCACTGGAATTGCTGCGACTGGCGATGTAGAAAGGTGGCCTGACGAAATATGTGATAGTAAGAAATTGTTCTCTCAGAATAAGTCCCACGATAAAATAGAAAAAATCGCTCTTTCAATATTTTTGATTTCAAAAAAGAAATTTCCTGAAAGCCCGCTCGAAGTGTTTGAAAATTTTCAAGATGTTGACTGCAAGGATGGACTCTTTTCAATATGCCTCAAGAATTTGCCGGAAATTCCCCTGTGGTCAACACGTGATAGAATTACCCAATACTGTGAACATTTTTCTGAGTTCTGTAAAAAAAAGGGAATAAAAAAACTATCTGTAAATTCAATGATACTATGTGTCAACAATTTCAATAAGTTGTGCAAAAAAGGATTGAAAAAAGATTTTGTAAATTATCTTCTTTTTGAAAAAATAATCTTAAGCACAAAAGAAAATTGCAAAAATCTTTTCGTAATGGCAGGAAAAATCGGTGGAAGAAAAAACTACTGTGAATTTTTGAAAAATGGTTTTAACAAGTGGGAAATAGTAAAAAAGAAAGAAAGCTGTGATATCTCGTCATACATACTGAAAAAAGATAGCAGTTCTATTAATATAAACTTTGTCAAAGATATTGAATTGCAGTCATTTATTGGCGTACTTGCAGGTATTTATGGAAAATATGTAAGACAACTAATTATGACAGGAATAAACAGGTCAATCGGTGCTGAAAAATACATCTCAGGATATAGAGACAACACAACAAAGAGTTTTCTTGAGAAACTTAAAAATACGCAAATTAATAAGGATTGTCTGTTAAGAATTAAGTAGATTCAGACAACACCAGCCATATTTTTCAGAATCATAATTCTTTTATGAATTGGCGGATGTGTGCTGAAAAGATTTGCAAAAAATGATTCATCATTATTAATCCTGCTATTTCTGGGATCAGAAATAAAAAGATGAGCAGTACCAACAGTCGCTCTATCAACAATTTTGTCATAGTGCTGCTGAATTTTTTCAAGTGCCGAAGCCAGCGCCAATGGATTTCTCGTGAATTCTGCTGATGCAGCATCCGCCATATACTCTCTTGCTCTTGAAACAGCCATTGCCATCACTCTTGCAATAAGTGGTGCAATAATTATCAAAATCAAAACTATGAGCAATAAAATACCAGAACCCTTCCCTGACGACTTTTTTCTAGTACGTGAAGAATAAAGCATGTTGCGCCTTGCCCAGTCAGAAAGCAGTACTATTGCTCCTGTGATTGCGGCAACCACTGTCATTGTCAGAATGTCTCTATTTCTTATATGTCCTATCTCATGTGCAATCACGCCCTGAAGTTCTTCACGGTTCATAGTATTTAGAAGCCCTGTTGTTACACAAATCGAAGAATGTTGCTCGTCTCTTCCAGTCGCAAATGCATTGGGAGATGCTTCTTCCATTACAAAAACTGCAGGAACTGGTATTCCTGATGCAATAGACATTTCTCTAACAACATTAACCAATTGTTGCTCTTTGAAATTTGAAGTATCAGGTGGACGTGCCATAACACTTGAAAGAACCATCTTATCTCCATAAAAATAAGAAATGATGCTGTTTGCTACCGCAACAAAAATAGCTACAATTGTAATCGCGGGAAACTGATTTCCAAAGTGTATTTTATCAACAGCATAACCAATAGTACCAAGAATAATAATGGATAGCAAAATTATATTCAACGTCTTCCACTTGTTTATTCTCTGCTGTTGAAAAAAATCAATCATATTTCAAGATTTACCTGTGGTACAGTTTTTTCGGCTTCTGGTATTTCAAAAAATTCCCTTTGTTTGAAAGAAAATATCGAAGCAACGATATTTCCAGGAAATGTCTGAATTTTTGTATTATAAATCATTACAGAATCATTATAGTGCTGCCTTGCAAATGCAATCTGATTTTCAGTCGTTGTTAGTTGTTCCTGAAGATTAAGTACATTCTGACTTGCCTTAAGTTCAGGATAATTCTCAAAAAGGGCAAAAAGCCTTGTTAAAAGACCTGATAGTTCTCCCTCAGCTTTTGCCTTATCCCCAAATTCGGTTGCAGAAATTGCCTTATTTCTTGCCTCAATAATCTTTGATAGTGTCTCCTGCTCATATTTCATATAACCTTTTACAGCATTAACAAGATTTGGAATAAGGTCATGTCTTCTTTTTAACTGTGTATCAATCTGAGCCCAGGCATTGTCAATCTGTATCCTTGAACGAACAATTGAATTATAAAGAGCTATGAAAATCAAAAGCACCAGTACAAGCACCACAAGAAATATCGTTAATCCAATCATCTTTCCCCCTTTTTAACCGCAAAATTTATCATTGCCATATGTTACGGCAGACAAGTTCTGCTATGTCTTTTCTTTTTTTTGGCTTGGGACTATCGGCAGGGTACCCAACAGGTGTAAAAGCGACAGGCTCAATATCTTCTGGCAAGTTCAAAATTCTTTTTGCTTCAATTGGATCAAATGCGCATATCCAACATGTTCCAAGCCCAATGTCTGTTGCTGCTAAAATCATATGGTCCATCGCAATTGCACAATCAATGTCAACATGATTTTTACCATCCTTTCTTGTCCATGCTGCTGATTTAATACCGCATATGGCGATAACAATAGGCGCCTGAACGAACCAATCAGCACAATATATCTTTTTCAATTCATCCTTTCTTCCTTCAGTCTCTATCACAATAATCTTATAAGGTTGCCTGTTTGCAGCAGAAGGCGCAATACGGGCTGCTTCAATGATTTTTTCTATTTTCCATTTTTCAACAGGATCAGTCTTGTATGAACGTACGCTGTATCTTTTTGATATTAACTCTTGAAACTCCATAAACCCTCCTGGTTTTATGGTTTTCAATCTCTTTCTCTTGCTATTCCTCTTTCTGAGGCTTCAAGGAATCTTATAATTTCTCCAACTTCAGAGATTTCAGATAACCTTGATGCTTTTAACTCTTCAATAGCCTGCTGCGACGTGAGATTTTTACGGAATACTATTCTGTATGCTTCTTCAAGAGCTATAATCACTTCTTTTGAAAAATTTCTCCTTTTTAACCCAATAACATTTATACCATGTGGTCTGGCAGGATGTCCATCAGCCATAATAAATGGGAGAATGTCTTTTGTTATTTTTGAACAGCCTCCTGTAATAGAGTGCTTGCCAATTTTTGAAAACTGATGAATTCCAACCAAACCACCAATAATAGCAAAATCATCAATAACAACATGTCCAGCAATCGTGGCAGCGTTCGCAATTATACAATTATTCCCTATTACACAATTATGGGCAACATGAACATAAGCCATGAGAAGATTGTTATCACCTATCAGAGTGGACTGATTCTCACCTGTAGCAGCGTTAATTGTTACAAACTCCCTTATTGTATTATTTTTTCCGATTTTGACAAAAGAAATCTCACCTTTGTACTTTAAATCTTGTGGTGGGTTTCCAATCACAGCCCCAGTAAATATTTTACAGTTATCACCAATCTCGACATTACCTTTTATATGAACCATCGGACCGATATTACAATTACTTCCAATCTTGGCACCACATTCAATAACAGCAAATGGACCTATTGTTGTTCCTTCGCCGATTTCTACACGACTGTCTATCAGGGCGGTGGAATGTATGAAAGGCATTTTAATTTAACTATCAACAAGGGCAAACATCAAGGTTGCTTCACATGCAATTTTATCACCAACATACGCCTTGCCATGAACCTGTCCTACCTTACTTTTTAGTCGGCTGACCTCAACCTTCAAAATTAATTGATCACCCGGTCTAACTGCACGACGAAACTTAGCCTGTTCAATACTCATAAAAAAAGCAAGCTTTCCCTGATTTTCTTTTTTGCTCAACATTAGAACACCTGCAACCTGGGCAATAGCCTCAACGATCAAGACTCCTGGCATAACAGGCCTGCCAGGAAAATGTCCTTGAAAGAACCACTCATTCACGGAAACATTTTTAACCCCTATCACCCTTTTGTCTTCTTCAAGTTCAATAATCCTGTCCACAAGTAGAAAAGGAAACCTGTGGGGTATGATTTTTTCAATATCCTCCATTTCAAGTACAGGTTTTTTATTTTCAAGTGCAGTATCTGAATATACTGCACTTATCTTTTCTCTGTGCAAAAGATTCTTTAATGTTCTTACAAGCTTTGTATTTATTGCATGTCCACTTCTTATCCCTATGATGTGCGCCTTAAGGGGCATTCCCAGAAGAGCAAGATCTCCAATCAGATCACAGATTTTATGTCTTACTGGCTCATTTGGAAATCTGAATTTATTTTTTATAACACCATTTTCTCCAATTACAACAGTGTTATTAAAATCAGAGCCCTTTCCCAACCCAATCATTTTTAGCCTTTCAACTTCTTCTTCAAGGCAGAATGTCCTGGCAGGTGCAATTTCATTGGCATATGTTTCAGGTGTAATTTCAAAAGAAGCATACTGGGATTTAATTAAGGAATTCGGGTAATCAAGTGTGTATGATATCTTCAAGGTATCAGAAGGAAGAGCAACTATATGCGAAGAATTCTCTGAAATATAAATTGGCTCCTTCACCTTATAATAATTCTTTGTCTCATTCTGTTCGACAAGACCAGCTTTCAAAAAATTCTGAACAAAAATTTGCGCACTGCCATCAAGTCCAGGACACTCGCCACCTCTTATTTCAACAATCAGGTTATCAATACCAAGCCCATATATTGCTGACATTAAATGTTCGATAGTATGAATATGAGTATTCCCATTTGAAATTGAAGAACGTCGTGGATATTTTTCAACATCAAGTAAAGAATTAATATCTGCTTTAATGGCAGGTTTTTCTGGTATATCCTGTCGAATAAAAATAATTCCAGTATTTGATGGCGCTGGATTTACAGTAATAGAAACTTTTTCCCCAGTATGTAAGCCTATACCGTCTATTGAAAACGGATGCTCAATTGTCTTCTGATTCATTTTTATCTTTCTGAAGTTTCTTCTCTAATTGGGCTATCCGCTTCTCAAGGTCTTTTAATTTCTCAAATACCTCAGGTGACCTTCTTAAATAAGCGGCACATTTCATATCTTCCCATTTTTCTCTGGCTGGGAAACCTGAAACATTGGCATTTGGTGGTACATTTTTTGTCACACCTGCTTTACCACCAATAATCGCGTTATCACCAACTTCTATATGTCCTATAAGACCTGCTTGTCCAGCAATTGTAACATTTTTGCCGATTCTTGTACTTCCAGAAATACCAACCTGTGCCACAATAATGGTGTTATCACCAATAATAACATTGTGTGCAATCTGTACCAGATTGTCTATCTTAACGCCATTGCCAATATAGGTTTTTTCAAATCTTGCACGATCAATCGTCACGTTTGAACCAATTTCAACATCGTCTCCTATTTCAACAGTCCCTATCTGTGGAATCTTGTGATGAACTCCCTTAACCGTGGCAAATCCGAATCCGTCTCCACCAATTACTGTTCCAGAATGAATATTAACCCTGTTACCTATTGTTATTCTTTCCCTAATTATCACATGGGGATAGATAAAACAGTCACTTCCAATTTTTGTGAAATGTCCGATATAACAACAAGCGCCAATCACGGTTCTATCACCAATTACCACATCATCTTCAATCACTGTATACGGCTGTATTGAAACATCTTTTCCCAGCTTCACGTTTTTACCAATTACTGCTGTCGGATGAATGCCTGGCTTGAATTTTATTGGCTCAGGTCCAATCAACGCAACTATTCTCGAGAAAGCAAGAGAAGGATTTTCCACTTTTATCAAAGTCAGGTTAGAACCCACTGGATAGTGATTATTTTGAGAAACAATAACAGCACTCGCCTGGGTTGACTTCAAAAGAACAAGATACTTAGGATTTGCAACAAATGTTATTGAACCCTTTTTCGCTTCTTTTATACCCGAAACATCCGTAATTACTGTATCAGGGTCGCCAATTACCTCTCCATTAACCAATCCAGCAATTTCTCTAACAGTCATCTTAAACATTTCCTTACTTTTTCTCTTTGTTAAGAAACTTTACAACCTGCTGTGTTATATCGCTTCCTTCAGGACCATAAAAAACTGCTTGTGAATTTAATATGAAATCATATTTTTCTTTAATTGCAAATTCCCTTATCGCATCTTGAATTTCTTTAAGGCGGGCTTCAATTAACTGGTTTTTCTTTTCTTCAAGTTTCTGATTTGCCATTCCAACAAAATTATAGAAATCCTGTTGCATCCTTTGGATTTCTTCTTCGCTTTTCTTTTTCTCCTCTGGTTTCAAATGGTCTTTTTGTTTTTCATATAATTCCTGAGCTTTTCTAAGTTCTTCCTGTTTTTTAGCTATTTCCTTTTGCTGGCTTTCTCTTTCTTTGTCGAATTCATTCCTGCTTTCGGCTGTTTTACTGTACTGGTCAAAAACCAGCTCAAGATTCACATATCCAACCTTTAATGTTTTTTGCGGTTCTTTTCCTGTCTGAGCTGCAGAAAGAACCAACCCACACAGGAACAACAAAACAACTGCTATAAGGCCATACTTACAAAAAAATCTCATGTTATCTCCTGGTTAAAATCCAAGTGTAAATCCAATATGCAACCTGCCTTTTTCCTGCCAGGGCTCTGGATTTATTGCCCAGCCATAATCAATCTGAATGGGTACGGGCATCACTGGAACCTTTATTCTCAATCCAAGCCCGACCGACTGCTTTAAATCACTAAAATCGAAACTTTCTGCCCACACGTTACCGGCATCAAAGAACAAAACGCCCCAGAGTATCTCATTTTCACCAGATAAAGGATACATCAATTCCAAGTTTTGTGCAAATATTGATTTTCCTCCTAGAAAATACTTTTTATCTACACTCGTTGGTCCAAGCTCTCTTTCTTTAAATCCTCTAACAGTACCTATACCTCCGCCAAAGAACCTTTCATAAAGTGGTACATCCTTTGTTGAACCAAAGCTATCAACAGTTCCCGCATATGTTTTACTGTGAAAAACCCATCTACCAAAACTCTTGTAATAATCGTTTGTAAAACTTGCCTTCCAGTATTCAATATCACTACCCAAAAGACCTCCTGCATATTCAACTGATAACTCAGCTAAATCTCCACTTTTTGGCATAATCCTTCTATCAAGATTTTGAAATGTAAAGGAAGTGGTAAGGCTATTTATTCTATTACTTCCTGTTTGATTCTGAAATTCAGGTATCTTGATTTCAGATAGTTTGACATCATCCGTCATAAGCTTGAATCCCAAAGAAAAGTTTTCCCATCTTCTACCAAATCTTAAGCCAAATCCATTATGTTTTTCTGAATAAGAATCCCACGATCTTTCAGTAATCCAAATATCTGTCCCGAACAAAATCGGTCGGTCAAAAAGATAGGGTTCTGTAAAACTCAAAATAAGATTTTTTGTAATTCCGCCCAGGGTTGCCTCAAACCTCATATTCTGTCCAGACCCCCTGAAGTAGGGCGGGTTTGATATATCAAAGTTTCTTTGTTCAATGCTGATAAATCCAACAGTTTTCTCAATAGAACTATAACCCGCACCAAATGTAAAAAGGCCTGTTCTTTCTCTTTCTTTAACTGAAACATTAAGATTTACAAACCTTTCATCTTCTGTTGGTTCAGGAGTGATATCAATTTCTTCGAAGTACTGCAGATCAGCTATGTTGTTAAAACTTTTCCTTACCTTTGTACCCGAAAAAATGTCTCCTGGGTGTATAACGAGCTCACGCCTTATTACTTTGTCTTTTGTAATCGTATTTCCTGTTATATTTATTTCGTTGATACGAACCTGTTGTCGTGGGTTAATGATAATCAAGTAGTTTATCTTTGAATCCTTGATTTCAGGAACAGGGATAATCTCTGGATTTATATAGCCAACATCTGAATACAATTTCAAAATGTTTGACAGTGTCTTATCCATCTTTTTTTGAGAATATACATCTTTCTCTCGATACTCAATCGTTTTTCTAAGTTTTTCAGAAGTGAAAATCAAATCACCATGAAACTCTGTTTTTCCAAAATAGTATTTCTCACCTTCATCAATCCTTATAACAACATTAACCCACAACCCTTTTACCGAGACATCTTTCTCAATTCTACATTCAGGATAACCGTTGTCATTATAGAAATTCTTTATTCTCTCAATATCGCTCTCAAGAATATCAGGTTTGAATATACCTCTTATAAATGGCATATTTCTCTGCTTAATTTTCATCTTGCTTCGAAGTAGGTTTGAATCAAATGCATTATTTCCGGAAAAAGATATTTTCTCTACATAAAGTTTTTTCTTTCCTTCATCTATGTCAAAAGTCAAGATTACTTTATCTTGTGTGCCGGGTATGGTTGTGGCTGTAATATCTGTATAATAAATGTTTTTGTCTTGGTATAATTTTTTAAGTTTTTCAATGGCACTGTTAACAAGAGTTTCACTGCAATAATCACCCTTTTTTATCTCAGCTGCCTTTTCAAGTTCTGTCTTCTTAATTGACTTTGCGCCTGTAAACCTTATACCTTCAATTTGTGGATACTCTTCTAGAATCAATGTAATTTCTAAACCCTTCTCAAGTTCCTTTATCTCGTATCTAACGGAAGAGAAATAGCCTGTTGAAATCAATCCTTGGATATCCTTTTTCCATAGCTGTTCGTCAAACACCCCACCTACTTTGGTTCTGAGCATTAAAGTGATTTTAGTTGAGGAAACCGTTTTGTTTCCTTTTATAATAATGCTGGCTACGTTGGCACTATTGGCATCTACAGGATTTGAAAAAAAAATGCTAATCAGGAGTGCTAGGGGTGGTATCAGACGCAGTTGCAACATGTTCTTCTCCTTGGGTTACAATAAAAGTTAGCCTATTGCCCGCAGATTTTACAAGAATGTGAGCATTCCGCGGAAAGCTCTCCTTCAAAATCTCCTCAGAAAGAGGATCTTCAAGATACCTTGAAATTGCTCTTCTTAAAGGTCTAGCCCCAAACTGAGGGTCTGTCCCGATATTTTTTAAAAATTCTCTTGCATCGTCTGTAAGAGAAATTGTCAGATTTTGTTCCTTTAGTCGCTGAGCGACCTTTTCAACTTCAAGATCAACAATCTTTAGCAAATGATTTTGCTCAAGTGGATGAAAAACTATGATTTCATCAAGTCTATTAAGAAATTCAGGCCTAAAGGTTTTTTTAACCTCCTCAAGAATTCTTTCTTTTACCACTTCATAAGGAAGCATTTCGCTACTCTGTTGAAAACCAATTGTTGAACGATTCTTCAAGTGCTGCGTTCCAATGTTTGATGTCAAAATCAGTATTCCATTCTGAAAGCTAACACTTCTACCAAAGCTATCAGTTAGCCTTCCCTCTTCAAGAACTTGCAGAAGTAGATTAAAAACATCAGGATGGGCTTTCTCAATCTCATCGAGAAGAACAACACAGTAAGGTCTGCGTCGAACCTTTTCAGTAAGCTGACCTCCTTCTTCATAACCAACATAGCCGGGTGGTGCACCAATCAATCGGCTTATTGCAAATTTCTCCATATATTCAGACATATCAATCTGAATCAATGCCTGCTCATCTCCGAACAAAAATTCGGCAAGCGCCCGAGCAAGCAGGGTCTTCCCTACACCGGTAGGACCGAGAAACAAAAAAGAACCTATAGGCCGCCGCTGGTCTTTGATGCCAGCCCTCGATCGCCTAATCGCCCGACTAACCGCAGAAATGGCTTCGTCTTGACCCACAACAATCTTATGAAGATATTCTTCCATTTCTAAGAGTTTTTCTCTTTCTTCTTTGCACAGCTGGGAAAGTGGAATTCCTGTCCATTTGGAAACAATTTCTGCAACATCTTTACCTGTGACAAATCTGCTTTCATCAGGTTGCGACTTTTCCCAGGATGACTTTAACTCATTGATACGACTCCGTATTTCTCTTATTCGGTCCCTAATTTTAGCCGCTTTTTCAAAATCCTGCTGAATAGTTGCTCTTTCCTGTAAAGAACACAGCTGTGCCGCTCTTTTCTCAAGTTCTTCAATCTCTGATGGCACATTTTTTGAAAATAAAAGCCTTTGCTTACTGGCTGCCTCATCTATAAGGTCTATAGCCTTATCAGGAAGGTACCTTCCAGTAATATATCTATCTGCAAGTTTTGCAGCCAAAACTATTGCTTCATCTGTTATCTTCAGTTTATGATGCTCTTCATATTTAGTTCTCAAACCACGCAAAATTTCAATTGTTTCGTTAACACTTGGTGGATTGACAACCACTGGCTGAAATCTTCTTTCAAGTGCAGCGTCCTTTTCAATATATTTCCTGTATTCATCAAATGTCGTTGCGCCTATGCACTGTATTTCCCCGCGAGAAAGAGCCGGTTTAAGTATATTTGATGCATCTATTGCACCTTCAGCGCCACCTGCACCAACAAGGGTATGAAGTTCATCTATGAAGATTATAATGTTTTTATTCTGTTTTATTTCATCAAGCAATTGCTTAACCCTCTGCTCAAACTCCCCACGATATTTCGTCCCCGCCACAAGACTGGCAAGGTCAATCATAATGATTCTCTTATTCTTCAGTATTTCGGGGATATTACCCGATGCAATCCTCTGAGCAAAACCTTCTACAATTGCAGTTTTTCCTACACCAGCTTCTCCCAATAAAACAGGGTTATTCTTTTTTCTTCTGCACAAAATTTGGGTAACCCTTTCGATTTCCTTTTCTCTACCAATGACAGGATCGAGTTTTTTCTCTTCGGCAAGATGTGTAAGATCCCTACCATAGGCATCTATTGTAGGTGTTTTAGACCTTGTATGAGTCTGAGAAATCTGGGATTGCTGTTTTCCTTTTGAAACATTTTCAGGTTCTCCCCACAATAGATTTTCAATTGCTTTTCTTACATTTTCTACTGTCAATCCAAAGCGTACCAATACTTTTGAAGCAAGCCCCTCCTCCTCTGCAATAAGACCAATAAGTAAATGCTCTGTCCCAACATAAGTGTGGCCAAAATATTGAGCCTGCCTGTAGGAAAGCGCAAGAACCCTTTTTGAGCCAGGGCTTAAGGGAATTTCACTCGAGGTCAAAAGTGGAATTCCCACTCTCATACTTTTTTCTAGCTCAAACCTAACATGTTCTGGATCCACCTTCAAAAAATGTAGCACAGCGACACCCATTCCCTGTCCTTCATCAAGAAGTCCAATGAGAATGTCCTCTGTCTCTATCTGGCTGTGCCCATAACGTATTGCATTCTGCCTTGCCAGTTCTAGAACAGTCTTTACTCTTTTTGTAAACCTTTCAAAATATTGTTCAAACATAGATACTCCCGATTTCTTTCTTTAATAAAGCTAACCTCATTGCATTTTGTTCTTCATCTTTTAGATGCATACGCGTTTCTATCTGTAATGATGCTGGCATAATTCTATAGATTAGTCTTCTCAATATGTTTTCCTCTACCTGTATAATACCCAACTTTTTACCAAAAAGCAATAGTGAAATACCATTGACTGCTTGTTCAAATGATATTTCCCGCAGGGTATTTCCAAATATTTTGTTCAAAAAAATTTTTATGCTGCGTTTCACCGATTTAATATTTACATAGCTCAGTAATTCCTTTTCATGTTCCTCAACGGCACCCATTATAGCATCAAAACTTTTACAGATTTCAATTTCTGTTTTTCCTAAAGCATTACCAGTAGCTATCTGATAAAAGTTTGCAATACTCGGTGAACCCTCCCCATAAAAACCCCTTATTACACAGCCCAATCTACAGATGGTGTCAAAGATCTTTTTAATTCTCCCTGTAC
>JAMWCC010000083.1:19091-25550 GCA_023818375.1 Candidatus Omnitrophota bacterium
TTTTAAGCGCCGGGAGAAACGCAATTGAAGAAACTCTCAAGCCACTTCCAAGATTCGTCGGACAACTGGTTAGATATCCAAACTCTCTATCAAAGGCATATTCAAGTTTTTCTGACAATTTATCGTCAAAACTATCAAGTATTTTCCAGATACTGAAAGAATCTTTATATGGTTTATAACAGCAAATTCTAAGATGGTCCTCCTCATTTACAAGTATTCTTAATCCCAAAGAAGGTAGCCATATAAGAGTTTTCCCAAATCCATCTTCAGCAAACTCATGACTTATTATATGGCGCTCAACCATAAGATGACGAACCATTCTATCTGTCTTAGCCATCGGTACAATTAAGTACCAATCATTAATAAAACTACTGATTGCATCAACTACATCCTGTACCAATTTCTCTGCCTGTTTTTCGTCCATCTGGTGAGGAAATGGGTACTTTTTTATATTGCGAGCAATTCTTGCCCTGGTAGTAAAAACAAATGCTCTGTCTAAAAAAATTGGTTCATCCAATATCAAATTTATAAGTCTTTCAGACATTTTTAAAAAAAATTTCAACTTCCTTTCTAATCTCTGCAATTTCTTCAAGGTCTTGTTTTTCTACTGCTATTTTCATTCTATCTTCAAGATTATTGAAAAAAGCCTGTCTATTGCTAACACCAAGGGGAAACTTTCCCCTATGGAATAAATTGGAGTGTAATTTTTTGATTTCTTTTATAATATACGATCTGAAACTCTCATAACACATTGCACAACCTACAAAACCTGATCTTTTTAAATCGCTTAGTGTAGAACCGCAAAAAAAGCATTTCTTAATTGTTGAGGTAGCTGGCTTTTTTTTAATTTTCAAAAAAGTGTCAAGAATGCTTTTTATTTCAGGATTTTTTTGAATACATTTCCAGCAATAATGCGTGGTTATAGGTTTAGTCCCTGAATAAATTTCAATAAGAACCAATTGAGCCGACTTTTTCCCGCAGAATTTACAGGTCATGGTATCTTAAATAGGAGTTCCTTCAGTTTCAGTCAATTGATGAAACCTTTCTCTTATTTTCTTTGTCGTAGTCCCAATACTTCCTGAACCTATTGTTCTTCCATCAATAACTGAGACTGGAATTATCTCTGCTGCAGTACCTGTTAGAAAACACTCATCTGCATTGTATAAATCGTACCTGGTAAGCAACTTTTCCCGCACATTAAGTCCCATTTCTTTTGCAATCTGGATAACTGCATCCCTGGTAATACCATCAAGCGCACCAGCAGAAATTGGTGGTGTATAAAGATTGTTTTCATTTACAATGAAAATATTTTCCCCTGTACATTCAGCAACATAGCCTTCATTGTTCAAAAGAAGACCTTCCATAGCACCTGCGTTTGTTGCTTCAATTTTAGCAAGAATGTTATTAAGATAATTTAAGGACTTTATAGCTGGATTAAGACTTTCCGTCAAATTTCTCCGGGTCGCAACCGTAACAACAGAAAGCCCTTTTTTATAAAATTCTTCGGGATAAAGTTTAATCTTGCTTGCTATCACAAAAATTGTTGGTTTGGGACATTTTTTTGGGTCAAGTCCAAGGTCTCCAACCCCACGCGTTACAACAACCCTGACATATGAATCTTTCAATTTGTTTTTCCTTATGGTTTTAATTATTATGTCAGCCATTTCTTCCATTGAAACAGGGATCTCAAGCATTATCGCTTTTGCAGATTTGTACAGCCTTTTTATGTGTTCCATAAGTCTGAAAACTTTTCCATTGTATGTTCTTAATCCTTCAAAAACTCCATCGCCGTATAGCAATCCATGGTCAAAAACAGAAATTTTCGCCTGTTTTTCACTTACAAATTTCCCATCAAGATAAATCCATAGTCCCATTTTTACTCCCTGTTAACAATTTTTCCACCAGATAAGTATATGATATTTGTCGTAATTTTCAAAAAATTCTCATTGTGGGTTGCAATTACAAAAGTCTTCTTTTTTTCTTTATTTAGAGTTTTAATCAGGTCGACTAATTCTAAGGCAGCAATCTTGTCAAGGTTTCCTGTGGGTTCATCAGCAAAAATAATCTTAGGCTCACCAATAAGACTTCTGCATATAGCAACCCTCTGTCTTTCTCCACCTGATAGCTTGTTCGGATAAGAAGATGCCTTATTTCCGATATGAAATTCATCAAGCAATTTTCTTGCTTTTTCTCTATAGGCACACAAGGAAATGAAAGGATTTCTTATCATTAGCGGAACAATAACATTTTCTTCAACTGTTAGCTCAGGTATCAAATGAAAAAACTGGAAAACAAAACCAAACATTTCATTCCTTATTCTTGCCCTCTCTTTTTCATCAAATTTGGATGTATCCTTACCATCAAGAAGCACTTTACCTGAATCAGGTGTATCAAGAAGCGCAAGTATATTCAAAAGAGTTGTCTTACCTGAACCCGACGGACCCATTATAACAGTAATTTCTCCATCTGGGATTGAAATAGTTACATCATCAAGCGCTTTCACATTTGTTTCGTAGGTCTTTACAATGTTCAATCCTGAAAGAGTGAAACTTTTTTCATTCATATCTCAATGCTGTTGCAGGCTCCAACCTTCCTGCCCTGAATGCTGGAAAAACAGAAGCAACAATTGTCATAAAAAAAACAGAAATACAAATCAAAAAGATTTCTATTCCTGAAAGTTCAATAGGAAGATATGAAATGCTGTAAATGTACTCAGGCAATTTGACCAGATTATATTTTTTTAGAACCTTTATAATAACGCTACCAATAATCAACCCGCTTATAAGTCCTCTTAATCCAAGTAATAAACCCTGTATCAAGAAAACAGCTCTTATCTGCCTTCCCGTCATCCCTAAGGTTTTCAATACTCCAATTTCTTTTATCTTTCTATACACCGTCATCATCAAGCTACTTGCAATATTAAAAGAAGCAACAAGTATTATAACCGTCAAGATAAGCAACATCGCCTTTTTCTCGAGGGCAAGGGCAGAAAACAAAATCTTGTTTTTTCTAATCCAGGTACTTATCTTCAGATATCCAGGAATTCTCTCATCGATTTTCTTTGCAATTTTTTCACATTGATATATGTCGTTAATGCTGATACCTATGTTGGCAACCTTTCTGCCATAAAAAAATTTATTTTGAAAATCCTGCAAGTTAATTATTCCAATCGAAACATCTATATTGTAAATACCGTACTCAATAATACCGACAACCTTGCAAAAAAACTCTTTTGGTGGAAGTCCGCCTATAATTAAAATTGTATCACCAGTATCCACTCCGAGTTCATTTGCAAGTTCACTGCCGATAATTATTCCACCTGACTTAATTCCTTCAACGTTTCCTTTCTTGATAAATTTCTTCAGGTTTGAAATCTCACTATCACCATCAATTCCCCTAAGATAACCACCTATCATGTAAAGTGAAGATTTGTAAATAATCTGTGTCTGAGCAAAATATCCTATCCCTTTGATCTCTGGCATACCCCTGATTAAGCTGGAGATTTTTTCATAATCTTCAATATAGGGACTGCCTTCGATGATGATATGTGGATTTGCTCCAACTATCTTTCTTTTTAAGTCGTTGCTGAAACCATTCATTATTCCTATTACCAACATCAAACTTGCCACACCAAGAGCAATACCAATAACGCTTACAATACTTGTAAAATAGATAAAGCTTTCCTGGTGCCTTCTCCCTATAAATCTCGAGGCCAAAAAAAAGAGACATTTGTTAATCATATAATTTGACAAATCCCAGTTTAGCAATAAATTATTATGCAAGGTATAATATTTTAGCATAACAAACAAGGAGGAAAATATGAAATTGGGTGTTTTTCTGGTGCTGTTTGGTGGAAAAAAGTTTGAGGAAGCTCTGGATATTGCCAAAGATCTAGGACTTGAAGCAGTTGAAATAGGGTCAGGGAATTACCCTGGCAATTCGCACTGCAATCCCGACGAGTTGCTCAAAGACGAAAGCAAGCTGAAATCATTCAGTAAGGCAATTGAAAAACGTGGACTTGAAATCTCTGCCCTATCCTGCCACGGAAATCCACTTCACCCGGATGAAAATATCGCACAAGCCCATAGACATGCACAACGTCAGACAATACTTCTGGCTGAAAAATTGGGTGTGAAAAGGATCATCACGTTTTCTGGTTGCCCGGGTGATAGTGAAAATGCAAAATCTCCTAACTGGGTAACCTGTCCCTGGCCTGATGATTTTTCAAAAACTCTTGCATGGCAGTGGGAAAAATGCGTTATACCTTACTGGAAAGAAGAAGCGAAATTTGCTGCACAGCATAATGTTAAAGAAATATGCCTTGAAATGCACCCTGGATTTGTGGTTTATAATCCTGAAACACTTCTTAAACTCAGGGATGCTGCAGGTGAAGTTATCGGTGCCAACTTTGACCCAAGTCATCTTTTCTGGCAGGGAATTGACCCTGTTGCTGCTGTCAGAAAATTAAAAGATGCAATTTATCATGTCCACGCAAAAGACACAAAAATTGATCGGATAAATACTTCTGTCAATGGTGTTCTTGATACCAAGTCTTATCTCGATGAAGTAAATCGCTCATGGATTTTTAGAACTGTTGGATACGGACACGGCGAAGAATTCTGGAGAGAGTTTATCAGTAATCTGAGACTTGTTGGTTATGATGGTGTGCTTAGCATAGAACATGAGGATAGTTTGATGAGCATTGACGAAGGATTGAAAAAAGCAATTGCCTTTCTTAAAGGCATCCTCATCAGTGAACCAAAACCAAAGGCATGGTGGACTTGAAGAAAAAAAATTCCCATATATGGAAGATAATTCTGGGAGGTTCAGGCGGACAGGGAATAGTTACCCTTGGAAGGGTTCTCGCTTATGCTGGTGTTTCAAGAAAGCTGAATGTAAGTTTTCTTCCTACTTATGGTGCTGAAATGCGTGGTGGTTATGTTTACAGTATGATCTCTATTTCATCAAAGGAGCTGGTTTCTCCAGTAATTTCGTCTGCAGACTATGGTGTTTTTATGAATGAAACAAGCATGCAGATGCTTCTTCAGTATCTGAAAGGAAACGCCTGGGTTTTGTGGAACAGCTCACTTGTTTCACCAGGAAAGCATCTAAATAATAAGAACATAGGTATACCTGCATCAGAAATTGCTGAAAAACTTGGCAGTGTAAAGGTAGCCAACATGATAATGCTTGGTGGATTGCTTAAATTGCTTGAAAGTACCGGGTTTCCTGTCAGAGAAAAGGATATTGAATTCGGCATAAGGGAGACATTTAAAGAAGATAAAGGAAACCTGAACATTCGAGCAATATTAGAAGGAAAAAGAATCGTAGCTGAGGTGATTCAAAATGGAGGATTGGAAATCTGAAATAAAAAAAATTGGCCCTTGCAAATGGATGATAGAAAGAAAAGGACAGATGCTTGTGCCTGGAATTATTTATATTTCTGAGGGAATGCTTGATAGGGCATTTGCAGACAATGTTTTGCAACAGGTTGCAAATGTCGCATGCCTTCCAGGTATTATCTCCTACAGCCTTGCGATGCCTGATGTCCACTGGGGTTATGGTGCTCCAATTGGTGGGGTTGCTGCATTTAAGAAAGAAACAGGGGTTATAGCACCAGGTTTTGTCGGTTACGATATCAACTGTGGAGTGCGGCTTATTCGTTCTGACATTGTGTATGACGAATTAAAAGACCGACTTGAAGACATCGTCAACTGTCTTTATGTCAATATTCCATCAGGCGTTGGCTCAACCGGAAAAATAATCCTTAAAGGAAAACAGATTGATGATGTTTTGGTTCATGGCGCCCTTTATGCTCTCAAACAAGGCTATGGCTGGAATTCTGACATTGAAAGAACAGAGGAATCAGGACAAATGAAATCAGCAAACCCTGATGCTGTAAGTGCGAGAGCAAGGGAAAGGGGTTCAGACCAGCTTGGAACACTGGGTTCTGGTAACCATTTTCTTGAAGTTCAACAGGTTGTTGAAGTATATGATAAAAATGCAGCCAGTATCTTTGGTATTTTTGAAAATCAAATCACAATAATGGTTCACACAGGAAGCCGAGGACTTGGATATCAGGTCTGTGATGATTATCTTTTGACGTTTGGAAAAGTCCTTAATAAATATGGCATCTCACTTCCTGACAGGCAGCTTGCCTGTGCTCCTGTAGGTTCGAAAGAAGGCCAAGACTATTTTGGAGCAATGAGCGCAGCAGCAAATTTTGCCTGGGCTAATAGACAGATAATCACACACTGGATAAGGGAATGTTTTGGAAAAGTTTTTTCAAAGCCACCTGAAAAATTGGGACTTTATGTTGTATATGATGTCGCACATAATATCGCAAAGCATGAAAAACACATAGTGGACGGAAAAGAAGAGTATGTCTATGTTCATCGCAAAGGCGCAACAAGAGCATTTCCAATGGGGCACCCTGCAGTAAGTGAAGTTTATAGAAAA
>JAMWCC010000091.1:0-17515 GCA_023818375.1 Candidatus Omnitrophota bacterium
ATGATGTTGACATTGTTTCAGAGCAAGACATAACCCAGGATGACATACTCCAGAATTACAGTGTGCTTGTAATAACCGACCCGAATATTAGCAGAAATACTCAAGAAAAAATTGCACATTGGGTATCAAAAGGCGGAAAACTCATTTCAATACTTGGAGCTGGAAATTGGGATGAATACAATCAACAATGCAATACTCTCAACAATGTTTTTGGAATTAAACAAGCAAAAATGGTAACTCAGGATGATTGGTTGAAATGGAGTTCTGCTTTTTATTCAACTGCTGTAAGTAAATTTGCTTACAAAGAAATGGGGAATTTGGTTATTACTGATTATGCTGGCAATGAGACAAAAATTACTGTCTGGGGTACAAGAATTGAATGTGTACCAGTTACCAGCAAGGTTCTTTTCAGATATGACGATGGTAAACCAGCAATCTTTTATAACAGGTATGGAAAGGGTGAAGCAATACTCATAGGCACACTTTTGGGAGAATCCTATGTAAGGCAGCACTGGAATCAATCACTAAAACCAGAACAACAAAAATTAGAAGATGGAGCAAGTGAAAGATTGCTTATGGATATGCTACTTGAAAAATTAAAAGTGGACAAAACTATAAATTTATCAGTGCCTGGAATCTATACACAAGTAATGGATTTCTCTGAAGGGATTCTCGTTTTTCTCAATAATGCAAGTGGAAAGCCGGTTGAAAAAGCTGTATTGACCGTTACAGGGATTAAAAATATAAAAAACATTGATTCCCTCAATTTTGAAAGCATAAATTTTTCAAGGACTGGAAATAGCGTCTCGATTGAAATATCCATTGAGGATGTTGATATCATAAGAATCAAAACACAATAACTTTTGCACCTGCCTTCTTACCTGTTTTCAGGTCTAAAATAGCCTTGTTGGCTTGTTCAAGAGAATATGTTGAAACTTCAGGTTTTAATGGGATTTTTCTTGCAATTTCAAGAAACTCTGAAATATCCCTTCTTGTAACATTTGCAACTGACTTTATCTCTTTTTCCATCCACAGATGCTTTTCATAATTAATGTTTTGCAACACTCCAACATCTGTGTTTTCTTTCCTGATAGCATTGATTACAAGTTTTCCGCCCTTATTAAGATTTTTCAAAGCACATAAAACCGGAAGCCAGGCAGGTGTAGTATCTATCGCAGCATCAAAAAGTTCTGGCGGCTCATCTGTGATATTGCCGGTCCATGAGCCACCCAGTTGAGAAGCGAGGTTTTGTTCTTCTTTTGACCTTGTGAATACAAAAACACTGATATCTGGATATAAATATTTTGCAATCTGGATGACAATATGGCCTGATGCACCAAAACCAAAAAGCGCAACAATTTTTTTGTTTTCTATCTCTGCAAGTTTCAATGAGCGCCAGCCAATCGCTCCGGCACAAAGTAGTGGCGCTGCCTGTACATCTGAAAAATCATCAGGGATTTTAAAAATAAAATCCTGGTAGGCAACCAAATATTGTGCATAACCACCATGTACATCTTTTCCTGTTGCAATAAAATTGTCACAAAGGTTTTCCATACCACCAGTACAATATTTACATTTTCCGCATGAATGATAAATCCAGCCAATACCGACCCTTTCTCCTTCTTTAAAAAATTTTGCACCCTTACCACATTTAACAATTGTTCCTATAACCTGATGCCCAGGAATTATTGGGAAAAAACCAGGAGTTAACCTTCCTTCAATCTCATCAAGATCTGTTCTGCATATACCACATGCAGATACCTTAATAAGAACCTGGTTTTCTAATGGTTCAGGAACAGGCATCTTTACAATTTTCAATGGTTGTTCTTTCAAAACATCAACTGATTTTTCAATCACCATCGCTTTCATTTTTTTCTCTTTTTTCAATGATTGGAACACCCTTTGATTTTAGGTAATTTTTCAATGCAGATATTGAAATTATCCCGAAATGAAAAACACTTGCAGCAAGAAGAATTGTTGCGCCTGCCTTAACTGCGTCGTAGAAATCCTCAAGGTTACCTGCTCCACCTGATGCTACAACTTCTGCAGACACGACTTTTTTTATTGCGCGAATTATAGGAAGATCATAACCCAGTTGAGATCCATCTCCAAGCTTGCTTGTTGGAAGAATGACTGAAACACCATATCCATCAACCTCCTTTGCCCATTCCACTGCGTCTTTTCCAGTTGGTGTTCTTCCACCATCAATATACACTTCATAACCAGAGGGCATCTTTGGATTATGGTCAACATCTATTGCAACAGTAATTTTTTCAGAGCCAAATTCCTTCACAAGTTCCTTTATCAAGGAAGGGTTTCTGAAACCTGCGGATGAGACAGAAATCTTATCTGCTCCTGCTTCAATGACTGCTTCTGCAGATTTAATATTAGAAATACCCCCACCAACAGTAAAAGGAACCGTAACAACTGCTGCAACCTTTCTTACAACTTCAATCAATGTTGGTCTACCTTCAATCGTTGCAGTAATATCAAGTAGCGCTATTTCATCAGCACCTTCTTTACAGTAAGCAATTGCGCATTCTACAGGATCCCCAGCATCTCTGATATTAACAAAGTGTACTCCTTTTACAACTCTTCCATTCTGCATATCAAGACATGGCATAATCCTCACTATCTCTTTCATTATCCCTCCAATTTTTATCAAGTTACTTCACATTTCTTTACGCCTGTGGTAGATAAAACCAACTATTAAAAGAATCGCACCCACAATAACAGAAACAACAATTCTATGTATACCGAAACGAAATAAATCAAAAAATAAAACTTTTGTCACTGTCAAACCAATAAGGGAAAAGGCAAAATAGCGAATTAATTTTATCTTTTTAAGTAAACCTACAGCAAGTAGTATTAAACCATAAAAAGCCCAGAATATACTGAGTGCAACATTTGCGGCATCGGATGTCAAAACATCATCCATCCATTTGTATACCTCAATGCTCAGAGCTAAAAACAATGTAAAGTTTGAGAGGATAATCAATACCGAAGGTAAAAACTTTTCTTCGGTCTTTAAAATCTCTTTTCTTCTCAATGCAAGCAAACCTGAAAGCAGAATGGAAACGCTCACTGCAAACCCGGTAAGAAATCTTTCGTTAAAAAAATGAATCATTTTAATAAACCCTGATGAATAAACCCTGATGAAAAAAGCATCTATTGCCGAATATCTGCCCACACTCAAAAGAAAAATAAAATATCCAAAAATTCTTAGAAATGTTGAAGGTATCTTTAGTCCGAGCCAGAAAATCAAAAGGCCTTCACAGACCCAGGAAATCGTTATATTTGTTCCATTGAAATAAAATGGAAAACAAAGGGTTAGAAAAATGAGACTTGCACCCAGCAGCAAAAATACAATACCTTCATCATAATTTTCTTTTCTCTGTAAACTCATTGCGGCGATTGTATGAATAAATGCAAGCACGATACATGTCAGCCATTTGTATAATGGAAAAGAACCATGAACAAGATAAAAAACAAATCCTGCAAAAACTGCTGAATTAAAAATTATAAGGTAATAGTCCACTTCTTTAATTCTATAAGGTTTGTTGAACCTTGAAATCAAAAAATACAGGTAAAGAAAAAAGAAAAGTGCAATTCCTACAAGGACAAGGGCAAACACTGAAGGATGATAAAATCTCGCTATCCACATCCAGAATATTCCATAGGTCAAATGGGTTGAAAGTATCAACAATATTCTCCAGGGTTTAAAATAATTGATTGCCAGATTACCTATATTCAGCAAAAGAAGATACAAACTTAAACCTGTGAATGCCTGAAACAAAGAAGCCCTAAACCCTGTAAGAATAATCGGTGCACCAAACCCACCTAAAAAAGCTAAAATACTTAAAAATATGCTATCGTATTTTATCGTCAAAAACACACCAAAACCTGTAATTAAAATCATCGCAAAAAATGCCGGAAGATATGTGATTAAGCGATAGAGATTACAGGCAACGAAAATTGAAAGATATAAACTAACTATGCCAGCACCAATAAGCCCGAGAGCAAATTGTCTATATCTAGAAATAAAACGACTTCCAAGTCCAATAAGAACAAATCCAGAAAGAATTCCAAGTACAATCTTGGTTGTTTCATTGAACCACTTGTTTACGAAGGCATATTTTAAAAATAGCGCAATGCCAAAGAGAAAAATAAATATGCCTGTCCAATAAAAATATTTTCTTCCAAATTCAATTTCCCAGTTTATGGTTTTACTCTTTAAAGAAACATCCTTTATTTCAGGCTTAATTTCTATTTCCGGTTCTTGCTGATTTATAACCGTTTTTCTCCCAAGAAACTTTTCAATCTCGTCTATGCGTTGGTGTAGTCTTATAACATTTAGGATCAGGAAAATTGGGATAAAAATAAAGTATGCCGAAATTAGAATTAGAAGAATCATTCCTTCCATTGTTGACTCCTGTTTTGCGGCTTATTTACCCATAACAAAATAAGCGGCAAAAACCAGTGAAATAATGTACATAAGAGGATGAACCTCTCTGAATTTTCCACATGCCATTTTCAAAACTGTATAAGTGATAAAACCATAGCCGATACCATGAGATATTGAATAAGTAAATGGCATTGTAAGAATTATGATAAATGCTGGAATTGCTGTTTCAATGTCATCAAAATCAATATTTTTTATACCCTGCATCATCAAAAAACCAATAATAACAAGTGCCGGTGCAGTTGCTTCTGAAGTAATAAGGCAAGCAACTGGTGCAATTATTATACTGCTTAGAAACAAAATTCCTACAACAATAGCAGTAAAACCAGTTCTTCCACCTTCCATAATGCCTGCTGCCGATTCAATATAAGAAGTATTGGAGCTTGCTCCGAAAACACCGCCAAGCATTGCACCGATAGCGTCTATTCCAAGAATTTCTTTGAGTTTTTCAATATTTCCTTCAGAGTCAACAAGTTTTGCTTGATATCCTATAGCCGTGACAGTACCAAGGGTATCAAAGAAATCAACAATGAGAAAAGCAAAAAGTGAAGGTAGCAAAGAAAGTTTCATAGCACCGATGAGATCAAGCGCTCCTATAGTAGAAAAATCTGGCACACTAACCACTTTTGGCAATTTTGAAACACCTGCAACAAAAGCAATGATTGCCGTTGACACTATTCCAAGGAGAATTGCACCTTTAATCCGCAAAACCACGAAAATAGACGTAATCAATATTCCGCAGCAAGAAACAACAGTTGAAATTTTTGAAAAATCACCAGGGGAAGGTAAAAGTGTATCTTTATTAATTACTACAATACCTGCATGCATCAAACCAATGAATGCAAGAAACATACCAATTCCAACGGCAATTGCATGTCTCAAAGGCACTGGTATCGCCTTCATAACTGCCTCGCGAAGGCCTGCAAGCACAAGTATGAAGACAATAAGACCATTAAGAAAAATCAGTCCCATTCCAACCTGCCAGGAGACACCCTGTCCGATAACAATACTGTAAGCAAGTACGCTGTTAAGACCCATTCCTGCAGCTAAAGCCAGTGGAAAATTTGTAATTGCACCCATCAAGATTGAAGTAATTCCTGCAGCAAGAGCTGTTCCAACAACACAACCATTAAAAGGAACACCGGCATCCTTGAGAATAATTGGATTGACAAATAAAATGTACGCCATTGTGAGATACGTTGTAATACCTGCACGTATTTCAGTTGACCAGGACGTTTTTCTTTCCTGAAATTTAAAATACTTTTCAAGTGCTCCTAGCATATTTTTCCCTTGTGCAGTGGAAACCTAAATGTAATTATATCAAGCAAACCCTCTCTTGACTCAATCATTATTCTCTCTCCCTGGGGTATGCAGCCAAGTTTTAAAAGCAGCTTTTTTTTCCTTGTGTCAAGACTATCAGCCACCATGTGAATCTCGTTTGCTCCATTTTTACACGCGTAATCCACTGCCTTCAGATATAGTTTTCTCATAACTTTTTCACCAATTTCGGGAAGGCAAAAACCATCAATCTGAGCACCATGGTTATCATCCAGTTTTACACTAGAAAGACCAACAACATTCTTTCCAGATATAGCCACAAACCATGCGCCAGTTTCCTCGATTTTTTTATAATGCGGATAAAGTCCCATGCATGATTTCTGAACAAACCATCTTGTCGAAAAAAGTCCAGCGTTTATATCAAGAACAATTTCATCAAAAGGGAAAAGAGCAAGCGGTATAATCTGCAATCGAAAACGTGCATCCCCCCTTAAAATATTAATTTTCTTATTGCATGATTTTTTTCTTCCATCCAAAAACAAACTGATGTCTTTATTATCATTTGAAGACCTGATCATTACCCTTGAACCAGGGACATATTTCCAGCCGAGCGAATAATATAACCTTGCTGCAGCAGGATTGTTTGTTCCCAGGAAAAGGTATCTTCCACCCTGTTTTTCAAAAAGGCTTATTGCCAAATTGCACAGAATTTTCGCAAGCCCTTTGCCCCTGAATTCAGCTGCTGTCGCAACTTCTCCAATTCCACCAATTCTTTTATCAAACCTGCTGATTGTAAGATGAACTGTTGACACAATTGAATCTTTATGTTTGGCAATAAATACAAAATCTCTATTGAACTTTCTTTCTTTACCTGCAAGGATATAAAAAAGATTCTGGGTTTCCACAAAATCCTGACCAAAAATGTTTCCCCAGAACGTGCACAGTTCACTGGCAATTTTTTGAAAGACAGGAACTTCCAGACTTTCAACAGGGAACTCTTTTTTTTCCATCAATTCAATTTTACAACTTTTTTCAAAACAATGAAATTTCAAATAAACCAAGCTGAATTAACTTCGTCAAATTTTTAACATGGTTCCTCCATAGAAAGGGTTCTGGAAACTGCCCGGTTTCTAGAACCCTGAATTTTTTTGACATATTAGACAAGTAGGACTTATAATAAACTTGCTTTTCAGAAAGAAAGGGAAAATGGAAGAAAATAAAGTAAAAACAGATGAAAAAAAATGCATAATGATTGTAGAAGACGATGATACAATAAGGAAAATCCTTGTCATTGAATGTAAGAGAAAAGGATTTGAAATACTTGAATTCAGAGATGCTGCTTCAGCAATGACTTTAATTGAGAGAAATAAGCCAAAAATTGATGCAGCAATCGTTGACCTGATGAACCTTGGTTATGGTGGTAATCTTGGGGAATACATAAGAAAATATCCCGAATATAAAAAAACAAAAGTCATTTATTATACCGCACTTACTCAAAATCAGTTCAATACCAGTATTCTTGATATGCCTGATGTTTACTATGTACACAAAATTCCAGGAAGTGTACAAAAAGTTATACAACTTCTTGAATAAAAAAAGGAGAAAATATGCCAAACTACAATGATGCCCCTCAGATAATAGATAACTTTATCTACAAACTTTTTAAGAAAACAAAGCCTTCTATGGCTATTGATGCAATAAAACCAAAAGACGTAAGGTCTTTTGAAGAATGGAGGGATTCTCTGAAAGCAAAAATTCGCCAGCTTCTTGGAGAATTTCCAGAACCTGCACCTTTGAAACCTCAACTTTGCAGTACTGAAGAACTTGAAGATTTCATCAGAGAAAAATATCTGATACAGACAGAAGAAGATTGCTGGATGCCACTTTATTTACTAACACCAAAGAACATTCAGGGAAGATTACCTGCTATTCTATGTTGCCATGGCCATGGTCCTTATGGCAAAGACCCTGTTGCTGGTGTTCATTTCAAACAGGCAGAAAGAATGAGCAACATTTACGCTCATAATTACAACTATGGTGAAATAATGGCTAAAAGAGGTTACATTACAATTGTTCCTGACTGGCGTGGTTTTGGTGAAAGATGCGGTTATGACCCCACACCTTTCCCTGGTAGAGACAAATGTAATGTGTATTTTATCCAGCACCTTATTCTTGGCAGAACACTTCTTGGTGCAAACATTTTTGATGGGATGAGGGCAATTGATTTTCTTTTGACCAGAAAGAATGTTGACCCTGATAGAATTGGATGTATGGGACTTTCTCAGGGTGGCACGATGACTACATATATTACACTTCTTGATGAAAGGATAAAGGCAGCCGATATCATATGTTATGCAACAACAACAGAGCATTATGCAATAAACAGACCTAACTTTTGTGGAAGTCAGCTAGTTCCAGGACTATATAAATATGCTGATGTTGGTGATGTTATTGGTGCTATTGCTCCAAGACCACTTTTGATAGAATCAGGAGCAAGTGATACATGTTTTTGGCTTCATTCTGCATTGAAAGCCCATGAAAAAGTAAAAATGGCATATAAAGCAGCAGGCAAAGAAGAAGATTTATGGATAGAAGTATTTGCGGGTGAGCATAGTTTTGCGGCCGGCAAGGCTTTTGAGTTTTTTGATAAATACCTAAAAAATAGATGAACAAAAAAATAAAGCTTGCCCTGTTTTTTATTATTCTTTTGTTTTTCTTTTGGGTTTTTCTCCCTCTTTTACTTGGAATCTGGGCAAACAAAGCGTCAGATAAAAAAGTTAGCATTACTTTTATCCCTACTTTACCAGGCGCGAGAATTTTAAATTTCACTTGGAAGATGACTGAAAAACCAGAAATAATCTTAAAACTAAAAGGTTCTCTCAAGGTTCCATGGAAAAGTTTATTATTTGGTACTCAGCAACTTTTTGCATTCCAAACACCTGCTACAATCAAATTACCATCAGGAAAATCTAAGCTGAATTTTTCGGGAGAAATCCAGGGTAATTTTAGGAAAGGAGATTTAACCCTAAAGGATGTAAATGTCTGGCTTGAGAAATTTGGTAAGATTTTTGTTTTTGGTAGGCTTGTAAAATGGGGCACCGAAGTATGTGAAATAGAAGGTAATGTAAAAGATTTTGCAATCGATGAACTGAGAAATATTCTTGGAATTCAGAACCTCCCTTTTTCAGCTGCAATAACTGGAAAACTATCGGTAAGCATAAACAAAGACATTGTTAAGCTTCTGAAATTTGATATTGATTTTTCAAATCTCATGATTCAACAACAGAGCAGTCCGCTTCAGGGCCACGTAAAAGGTACTTACGATATACTGGAGAAAAAATGCATAATTGATAGCGGTAATATTACTACGAAATCAGGTGGAAAAATTTTTGTTAAGGGAATGATAAGCAGTGAAGATTTCAGTTTAAAGATAGAATCTACTGGTGTCAATTTAGAAGAAATCATTTCTCAGCTTCCGCAAAAATGGCAAGAAAAATTAAAAATAAGCTCTGAATCAAAAATTTCCATAAGCGCTGAAGGTTTTAGAAGTAAAGAAAAAGTTTTCCCTGAATTTACAGGATTTCTATCAATCCCTGGAGATATTCAATATAAAAATTTATCCTGTTCGGCTCTTAGTATAAAAAGTTATCCCGAAAAGAATGAAATCCTGATTGAAGCGCAAAAAGTTGGAATTGGTAGGATTAACTGCAACGAAATAAAAGGAAAGATATCAAGAGAAAATGAAAAGTACAGGGGCAATATCAACTTTTCCTTTTATAATGGAACAGGCAATGTCCATTTTGTGACAACCGAAACACAACCATTGAAAATTTATGCAAAGGCAGAAGTATCAAGGATGGATCTTGCAATGCTTGTTCAAAGTTTGAGTCCTGAAATCCTCATTACTGGAATAATAAACATAATCTGTTTTTTTGAATTTGGAGACAAAGAATATTCCCTTATGGCTAAGTTTGATAATGTCCCCGGCAGACCTTTTTCTCAGAAATTGAATATAGGTGCTGTGAAAGCAATTGCAAATCTTGGTTCTGCAAATTTTGCTTCCAGTATGGGAAAGCAATTCGGCTCAGGCAATTTTTATTATAGGAGATTAGGCGGTGTAATAAGCATTGTAAATGGACTACTTACAATCGAAGGAACAGCAAAGAGAGCAAAAGGCAACGATTTTCTTGTAACTTCAGAAATTTTTGGTTCTGGAATAAATGTACTTGTTGATAAGAACAATAATTCCATACAAATAGAAGACCTGAAACAAAGAATTAGCAGAGCAATGAAACAGGGCAAACCGCAGTTTAAACTTTCTTTAATTCAACAAGGAGAAAGGTATGGAAACAATAGGATTAATTGTGGGAAACAGATCATGCTTTCCTGAAATTCTCTGTAAGGAAGGAAGAAAAAGGATAATGAAGGTTTTAGAAAAAGCCGGTGTTGAAGTAATAGCGCTGTCTGAAGAAGATACAAGATATGGTAAAGTTGAAACATGGCAGGATGCAAAAAAATGTGCAGCACTGTTTAAAAAACACGCTGAAAAGATTAGTGGTATTATTGTAACACTGCCGAATTTTGGAGATGAACAAGCAATTGCTGATACACTGCGACTTTCTGGACTTGATGTACCTGTCTTGATTCATGCATACCCTGATGAGATCGACAAGATGGACCCACCAAGAAGAAGGGACAGCTTTTGTGGAAAAATTTCAGTCTGCGCAAATCTAAGGCAGTATGGCATAAAATATTCACTGACAACAAATCATACAGTATTTCCTGAAGAAAAAAGTTTTGGACAAGACCTCGAAAGATTTCTTGCAATATGCAGAATAATAAAAGGATTGAAAAATTTAAAAATTGGTGCAATCGGAACCAGACCCAATCCATTTAAAACAGTCAGGTACAGTGAAAAAATTCTCGAAAGGCATGGAATCAGTGTTGATGTCATGGATCTTTCAGAACTTTTTGCACAGATAAACAAGCTTGATGATACAAATCCACAGGTTAAGGAAAATCTTGATGAATTCTGTTCTTATATAAGACCTAAAGGTGAAACATCTGCTGTGTTGAAAATGGCAAAACTTATCACAGCAATTAAAAACTGGACATTAGAAAAAGAGTTAAAGGGATTTGCATTCCAGTGCTGGACTTCAATTCAGGAAAATTTTGGAATTTTTCCTTGTGGGGTGATGAGCTATTTCAGCCACAAATTAATACCTGCTGCATGTGAGGTCGATGTTACAGGACTTGTATCTATGTATATACTGCAGCTAGCATCGCAAAAGCCAAGCGCAATAGTCGACTGGAATAACAATTACCAAGATAATCCTGATAAAACAGTTCTTTTCCATTGTAGCAATTTCCCGGTGGAAATACTTGAAAAACCAACAATAACCCATCACGTTATCCTTGAACAAACAGTTGGAAAAGATAAAACATTTGGTGCAGTTGAAGGAAAAATAAAGGCTGGACCAGTAACATTTTTGAGGTTATCCACCGATGATAGTTATGGAGAAATCGCAGGGTTTGTCTGTAACGGTGTAATTACAAAAGACGAATTGAAAACATTTGGTGGTGTCGGAGTTGCTAAAATCGATGGACTTCAAGATTTACTTAAACTGATATGTGAAAGTGGATTTGAACACCATGTAGCAATAAATCTTTCGAATACATCTGAAGCAATCCACGAGGCCCTCGTGAAATACAAAAACTGGGACATATATTACCACGAAGCCTGATACACTTTTTTTATTGATTCGTAGGCAACTTTAGAAACTTTATCAGATGTCATTTTTGTTGTTGTAATTGCTGGCAGGATTGACAGCTGAACATTTATTTGTTTTATCCTCAGAAGATTAATAAAGTGTGGAAAAAATTTCATATCACCGTACCAGTAAATAAGATCACGGTTTTTCTTGTTCAACGTAACCCCATCTATTGAGATATAGTTAATGCACACCGGCAATATTTCAACACCACATTGTATTGCCGCACGGAAAAGCGTCTTTTTAAATGGCAAAATAGCTTCACCATTGGTACTAGTACCTTCAGGAAAAAGTACAACGTTTAAACCATCTGACAATACTTTCGAAACCGAACCAAGATCTTTAATCAATCTTGTTTTTTTCTCCTTTCAACAAATATACTTCCACCCAATTTAGCAAGTGAGCCAAGAAAAATGTCCTTTGATATTTCAACCGAGGTTATGAAGGATGCACTAAAAATACTCGCAATTATTAAAACATCAACATAAGAAAGATGATTGCATACAATCATATATGTCTTATCTTCAGGAGAAAAAATTTTTCTTATCCGAATTTTCACCCCAAGCACCTTCAATCCATGCCTGCAAAAATAGGAACAGTTAGAAATAAGGTTTTTTCTGCGAGTTTTTCTCCTGGAAAAAATGAAAACGAGAAAAGATACAAGTATGTAAAGAAAAATCAGACATCCTATGGTGAAGATCTTGCGAAGAAATCTGAAATTTTCCATTAAACGCTGTACTTTTTTTCCAATGTTTCTGAAAGGTTTTTCATATCAAGGATTGTAAAAAAATCGACACATTTGAATGCCTTATCAAGTGCTGGTTCTCCGCATACGTAAGCACCTGCTTTAAGATAAAAAGAGAGAAGTGGTGGAAGTAAAGATTTTGCTCTGGAAATTTCTTCTTTTGTATATTTTGAATTTTTAATATGTTCTGTTAGATTTGGAACTCTGAAATTTTTATGAGGTACAACAGCAAGTTCATCAGGAGCACTATGGTGTTGCATTAAATATAGATAAAGCAAAGAAACATCATGAATATCAGTTGTTTTGACACTAGAACAACCAAAAAGATATCTTGCCCCACTCAACCTTACATATTCTGCCAAGCCACGCCACAAAAGTGCTATTATTATTCCTGTCCTGTATTCCTTATCAACACATGCCCTTCCAAGTTCAAGCTTGGTATCCGGTAATCGTAAGATATTATCAATATCAAACTCCTGGGATGAATAAAATTTCTTTGAGAAACTTGAAAGATTGAGTCTGTAAGTTCCAACATATTTTTCTTTTTCCTTATCAAACACCACCAGATGGTCACAGATAAAATCAAACTGATCAATATCTGATTGTATCAGGGCATTTTTCTCAAGCATTTCCTGATAAAAAACAGTAAACCGCAACCTCAAAACATCTTCAAGTTCCCTTGAATTTTCAACTGTTTTTATAACGAAATTTCCCTTTTCAATATAAACCTTTATTTTTTGTCTAAATCTGCCCAGTTTCAACCTTGAAATGTGGAAAAGTTTTGTCCTATGAAGCCTTTTCACTGACATACCCATGTTTTTTATTTTTCGTTTTATTTTGCGCATTATTCACCCGGAAGAATTATATACTTATTATATGATATTCTATCACATGGAACGATTATTGGCGTTATCGTTGTGATATAATTAAAACACACCAGAAAAAATGAATGAAAATTTTATCGGAATTGATGTTGGTACGCAGGGAGTTAGGATTATATGCTTTAATGAAAATGGTAAATTAACAGCAACCGCGGAAACCTATTTTGAAAAAAAATTAAATAATGTTCCTGAGGGTTGGCATGAACAACTACCCCATGATTGGTGGAATGGAGTCGTGTTGTGTTTAAGAAAAATTCTTAGAAACGTAAGAAACGAAAAAATATCAGCAATTTCTGTAACCTCAACTTCCGGTACAGTGTGTTTTTTGGATAAAAATTATAGTCCACTGATTCCAGCGATTATGTACAACGATAGAAGAAGTGAAAAACAGGCACACATTCTTAATGAAGTTTTGAAAGGGTTAACAGCAAAATTGGGATATAAATTCAATTCTTCCTATGGACTTGCAAAGATTTTGTGGGTTAAAGAAAATATGCCAAAAGTATTTGAGAAAACAATAAAAATTGTTCATGCTGCAGACTTCATAGTGGGAAAATTTTCTGGAAACTTTTGCATAAGCGATTATACAAATGTTCTGAAGGCAGGATACGACCTGATTGAAGGAAAATGGCCTGAAGAAATTGAGAAAATACTTGGTATACCCGTTGGACTTTTACCCGAGGTTGTAGCACCTGGTGCTGTGATTGGTGTTACATCTGTTGCCTGCTGTAAAGAAACTGGGCTTTCTGCAGGTATTCCTGTCGTTGCCGGTATGACCGATGGCTGCGCATCTCAGGTAGCAACAGGAGCGGTTTTCCCAGGTGAGTGGAATTCTACACTCGGAACAACACTTGTCATCAAGGGGGTAACAGAGAAAATCCTGAAAGACCCTCTGGGAAGAATTTACAATCACAAACATCCCGATGGCTGGTGGCTTCCTGGTGGAGCAAGCAATACCGGTGGCGAATGCATTTTAAGAAGGTTTGAAAGGTCAAAATGGGAATATCTTGAAAAAAAAGCAGAAGAACTGGCACCCACGGATAAAATCTGCTGGCCACTGGTAGGAAAGGGAGAAAGATTTCCCTTTGTGAATCCGAATGCAGAAGGATTTGAGCCACAACATTGTGACCAGGAAACACTTTTTACCTGCTATCTAGAGGGTGTTGGATATATTGAGAAACTTGCCTACCAAACAGTTGAAAAACTCGGAGCAAAAACAAAAGACTCAATAAGAATTGCAGGTGGAGCAACAAAAAGCACGATATGGAACAGAATAAGGGCATCCATACTTGGAAAGACGTTGTTATTACCTGAAAATACTCAAGCTGCTGCGGGTGCAGCAATTCTTGCTGCATCTCGTACTTATTTTGAAAATCTTAATCAGGCGTGTGAAAACATGGTACGGATAATAAAATGTTATGAACCTGAAAAGAAATGGATACCATTCTATGAAGAAGGATACAATAAATTTGTCCAAGAATTAAAAAATAGAGCCTATATCTGAAAGAGTACAAAGATGTCTATTTTTAAGGCATGTGATATAAGAGGGAAATATGGGGAAGAATTAACAGATCATATTGCCTTCAAAATAGGAAGAGCTGTTGCAACTATGTGCGAAGGCAATAACTTTGTTGTGGGTGGAGATTTAAGACCCAGTACGAATAAATTAAAAGCAGCATTAGTAAATGGACTGGTAATCTCTGGAGCAAATGTAGTTGACATCGGCATAGTACCCACGCCTGTCTTCTATTTTGCCCTAAAGCATCTTGGGATAGAATGTGGTGTACAGATTACGGGTTCTCACAATGCTCCAACTGACAACGGAATGAAAGTCGTGACCGGGAAATATCCAATTACGCCTGAAGAAATAAAGGAAATTGAAAACCTTGTAAAATCGGAACGATTTGCCAATGGTGAGGGAAAAATATCTGAAAAAGATGTTTTGCAGGAGTACAAAGATTACATAAAAAGTTTTTTCAAAGATGGAAATCTCAAAATAGTTGTTGATGCTGGTAACGGCTGCTGGTGGAAGATTGCACCTGAAGTATTGAATGAACTTGGATACAAAGTAGTTAGGCTTTTCTGTGAACCCGATGGTACATTTCCAAACAGGTCCCCAAATCCAGCAGTTTATGAAAACATTAAGGAACTACAAAAAAAGGTTGTTGAACAAGAGGCGGATTTTGGTGTCGCCTATGATGGAGATGGAGACAGGGCTATATTTGTGGATGAACAGGGTAATGTTGTGCCAGCTGATATTGCAATAGTCATTTATATCAGAAGCATTCTTTCGAAAAAAAAGGGTGATTTTGTGGTACATGACATAAAGTGTTCGCAGGTTGTAGTAGAGGAAATAAAAAATCTTGGTGGCATCCCGATAATGGAAAAATCAGGACATGCCTTTATAAAAAGAAAATTTCTAAAAACCGCTGCGGCTTTTGCAGGAGAAATTTCAGGTCATTACTTTTTCAGGGAGATTGGTGGAGATGATGGACTATTTGCCACATTAAAAATGGCACAGATTATATCAAAAAAAGGGAAACTATCGCAACAAACAGCTTTAATAAAAAGATATCCGATAACGCCTGATATAAGGATCCCAGTGAAAAACCCAGAAAAAATACTTGAAAAAATTATAAACCATTACCCTTGTGAAATGATAAGTACACTCGATGGAGTAAGAATACAGTTTGAACATGGCTGGGCTCTGGTCAGAAAATCAGTTACAGAACCAATCATAACAATGAGATTTGAAGGAAAAGATCAAGAAAGTCTTGAAAAAATAAAAAATGAAATTTTTTCTCTAACAGGAATAAAATGATTTTTCTCTTTCTCGTTTTCCTTCTCAATAGTTCTTTACATTGCCAGACTTATGACAATGCTAAGATTTTAAAGAATGTTCACAACCTAATAATAAATACCCTTAAAGAAAACAATCAGTGGGAGACATATCTAATGTACACAAAATATGTTTCTGGTATACTTGACAGGACCACCGGTGATAAATGGTGGAATGATAAAAATGGATATTTCAGGTTAAATACTATAGATAGATGGCTAAGAAATCCGATTGATTGCATTGTTGAAGGAGAAGCAATAACACAGGAAATTCACAACTATTGTAGAAATGAAACAAAAGAAATTAGAAGATTTTTGGAAAAGTGTGCAGACCTGCTTGATCTTGAAATCCAGCCTCAGACGAAGATTGGCGAAAAAAAGGATATTGTAGGTTTTGTAAATGAAGTAATTGAAAAATCTGAAAAGCAGGTAAAAATTTCCTTTAGCAAATTTACTCCACAAAAACTTTCCCAGTTTATTGAACTAACAGAACGACTGACAGTCAGACAGGTTGGAGACATCATTGCCCATACCCTGCCAGAAAAACAATCAGGCATTGCACTGGCATCAATGGCTGCAAAAATAAACATGCAGGAACTGATAGAAACAACCATTCTTTTAGGTGATATCTTTAATCATCCTGATTTTAGAAAACTGAAAACATTGAAACCTGGAAAGTATGGAAAAATACTCGTTGGAACAGAGGGTAATGATAAATACGATATTGATAAAATCAAAGGTATTGCCTGTATCATTGAACCCGGTGGAAATGATACTTATGTTGGTGGCAAAACTGGACCTGACCGACCGATCCTTGTTATTATTGATTTTCAGGGAGATGATAGATACATTGCAGAAGAAGGCTTTGCACAGGCAGCAGGATTTTTTGGAATAAGCATCCTTTACGATATGAGTGGAAATGACTCCTATGAAGGAACCGATGTATGTCAGGCAGCAGGGTTGATGGGTATTGGCATTCTCATTGATGATTCAGGAGACGATGTTTATACTGGAGATAGAAGGGCGCAGGGAAGCGCTGTATGTGGAATTGGCATATTGATAGACAGGAGTGGAAATGATAGTTATACAGTACGACTTTTTGGCCAGGGATATGGTGGAATGTATGGAATTGGCATACTTGAAGACAGCAATGGGAATGATCGTTATACAGCTGGAGGAAAATATGATGAACCATATCAGGAACCACCCGGCAGATATAAACATGCCTGGTCACAGGGTTGTGGTTCTGGTTTCAGGGGAATTTCAAACGGTGGTTTTGGAATAATTCTTGATGGTGGTGGAGATGATGTTTATGAAAATGATTATTTTTCAACAGGCGGATACTGGTTTGCTGCAGGTCTTGCAAGGGATTTTGGCGGAAACGATCTACGCAGACCATTAACCAACAATTTCACAAGATATGGATTTGGATATGCCTGCCACTATGCTGTTGGGCTCCTCTATGATGATACAGGAAATGACACCTACATCGGAACACTCGGAATACAGGGCTTTGGATGGGATATAGGGACTGCAGCAC
>JAMWCC010000091.1:17525-24915 GCA_023818375.1 Candidatus Omnitrophota bacterium
TTTCAGGAGATGATAATTATACTGCCACAATCAGCGGTCAGGGCTTTGCCTGCCAGGGCTCCTGGGCTTTTCTTATTGATACTGATGGCTCTGACACATATGCAGGAAATAATCCATCAAGAATTCAAGGAATTCCTGGTTCTCTTGAGTATCATCCCAAAAATCTCATAGGCGGAAACTTCAGTTTTCTCATTGACATCGGAAAAGGAAACAACATATTTTCTTCTGGAGTGTGGGAAAAGGGTGTAAATCTGAGAAATACTGAGAATGGTATTGGGTACATAATAATAGATACGAACTGAAAATGAAAATACTTTTCTGGCTATTAGTCTTACCTTTTTTGTTTTTTGGATTTCTATTTATTGTGCTGATGCTTATGATAATCATCTCACTGCTTCCTTTCAAAAGAAGAAAAACTTTTCTCATCGTCAGAAAAAAAATTAATATCTGCACATATGAACCATCTGATAAGAAAAGCCAGAAAATACTTGATGCAGAGTGGAGTAAAGAAAAGGATTGACATCAGCAGTAAAACAAAGGTATAAGAAAACTGGATAACGAAAAAGGAGGTGATTAAGATGCCTTCCAGAAAACTGAAAGAATTTCTTGATAAAAACAATATCAAGTATATCTCGATTCAACATTCTCCTGCATATACAGCTCAGGAAATTGCAGCCACAGCACACATTCACGGAAAAGAATTTGCAAAAACAGTAATCATAAACAAAGATGGAAAACTTGCGATGGCGGTATTGCCCGCAAACTATCATGTTGATGTTGAAGTACTGAAAAAAGCAACAGGTGCAAAATCTCTGACAATTGCCAGTGAACAAGAATTCAAGGATGCCTTTCCTGAATGTGAAATCGGTGCAATGCCCCCATTTGGAAATCTTTATGGAATGGAGACATTCGTTGAAGATTCTCTGGCTGAAAATAAAGATATTGTGTTCAATGCGGGGTCTCATACCGAATTGATAAGAATTTCTTTTGACGACTTTGTAAAATTGGTAAAGCCAAAAATACTGAGTTTCCTGAAGATATAGAATCCTTTCAGAACACAATAAAAAGGGAGGTAAAATGAGAAAATGCATTATAATGACAGCTTTTCTGGGATATATTTGTTCGGGACATTGTCAGGATATTAAAATTCCACCGATACCACCGCAACCAATGCAGCAAATACAGAAGAATCTTGAAAATGATGTTCTCGTAAGAATGATTAATGAACTCGAAATAACAGATGAGCAGATGCCAGAATTCATTTCAAAATTCAGGGGGATGGCAAACGTTATTAGAAAACAGAGAGAAGCAAAGGACAAATTAATAAGAGACATACTACCGAAAATCGAAAATGAACCATTGCCTAAAAATTTAGAAGAGAAAATCGTTGAGTTTGACAGGGTCTCTCAACAAACAAATGAAACTTTAATGAAAATCAGAGACGATATGAGAAAATTTCTTACACCAAAACAACAGATCAAACTTATCTTGATGATGGATGATATTATTGAGCGGCTACTGAAACAATCCTTTGCACCAAATCAGATGCAAATTCAGCCATTACCAGTACTACCACAATTTTTAAGATAGTCTTATTGTGAAAAACAGGGTGGTTGTTGCCAGTGCCAGGTTGGCTTGTATTTGATGTTCAGGTATGGTGTTTTAACAACATTTTTCGCTTTCGATTTTGAAATCATAAGTGCATTAAGGGCACCACTTGTCAAAACAGTTCTTTCGACTGGCCATGATGGCTTACCTGTAACTATCATTTTTTCAATACCTTTCATCTGATTTGCAAAATGCATAAGGGTTGAAAGGTTTTCGTCAAGTTTGAAAAGTGTTGCATCCATTCTTCCATCAGTATATTTCCAGGCAGCAGTCCATTGATTGGCAAAACCATTAAGAGTAAAAAGGCATGCCCTTAGTCCATCATAATAGTTAATAACAAAAAGCACAGGATCAGTCACCATATCCTTTATTGTTTTGCCTTCTGGTATCTTCCTTCCAATGTGCTCTATAGCCATGTTTAAAAGACCTTCATCATATATTTTCCCTGCTGATTTCCAGACATCATCTCCGGTTATACATTGTACTGATTTAATCCCTGTTTCACCACCCTTTCTTTGTTCAGCGAGGCACTGAATCATCTCAAGACCATGAAACCCGTAGCCATCAAGTGTATGATAGGAAATACCCACTATTTCTTTCAATTTTGACCGGGTATCAACATCCACGGGTGGTTCTCTCCAGGAAACAGGTACTGATGAACCCGCCATCAGAGGGATTTTCATCTTTTTTGCTGTTTGATATATCCATAGAATATCTGTCCATTCTGTGGCAATATGTTTGTCTATAAAAACAGGTACCACCTTCTTACTGTGCTCAAAAACCTTCACCACTTCCTCAAATAACCTTCTTTTTGGATACATCACCTGACCTATCGGTGATAAAGGATAATCAGACCACTCTGTCGAAATAATGATACCATCAACAGCAAGGGTGCCTGTTCCCAAAGTAAGTGCTTCCTGAATACTGTCAGATACCCTGAAACCAAATTCTTCAGCATATGATCTACTCAAATCTTTTCCAGATGGTTTGTCTCTAAAAACAGAAACGAGTCGTAACTGTGATTTTTCGCCTTTGCCATCAAGAGAATATGTTTTCAGAATTCTTGTCAGAAGTACGTCCGGATGGGAGTATTTAAACCAATCAGCGACAATTGCAGCCACTGGTTTTAGCTGTTGAACCTGATTTTGAGACATAAGTATGCAAGAAAAAATGAAAGGCACCGGAATGAGAAGCTTGAAGATTTTCATCTCTCCCCCTTTCGCAAAAAATGATATAATAAATACTAACACAAAAACGACAGGAGGCGGAACAAATGGAAAAACTTGACGTGACGATTGTTGGCGGCGGAATGATTACAAATGATTTGCTTTTGCCTTCAATTTATCATCTTCAAAGAATTGGAATTGTAGGAGATATAAAAATATGCGCACTCAACAGTGCTCCATTAAAATATCTGAGAGATAATCCTGAATTAAAACAAGCTTTCCCTGGCCAATCATTTACACCCTATCCTGATTTTTCCCAACCAGAAGATAAAAATTATCCAGAACTGTACAAAAAGGTTGTTTCTGAAATGAAACCAAGGCAGGTTGTTGTTGTTGCAATGCCTGATAATCTTCACTATGAAGTTGTGATGGAAGCACTGAAAAACAATCAGCATGTACTTTGTGTTAAACCACTTGTTTTACAATACAAACAGGCAGCAGAAATAGAACATCTGCTAATGGAAAAAGGACTCTTTGTCGGCGTTGAATATCACAAAAGATTTGACAGACGTTCCTTAATGGCAAAAAGAGCTTATCAATTGGGATATTTTGGGGAATTCGCAATGGGTGAAGCAAAACTCATTGAACCCTATTACTACAGATACTCAAACTTTCAAAACTGGTTCACTGTAGATAGAACAGATCCGTTTGTTTACATAGGATGTCATTATGTGGACCTTGTTTATTTCATAACCGGACTGAAACCGGTCGAAGTTTCTGTTGAAGGAGTTAAAGGGAAATTTCCAAATGGAAATATCGGATTTATGTGGTCCGACGCAAGGGTGAGATTTGAAAATGGAGCACTTCTTTCTGTGACAAATGGTCTTGGATATCCTGATGCAGGAGCAGGAAGCAATGATCAGGGATTACTTATGTACTGCGAAGGAGACGGAAAAACAGGCATGATTAAGCACGACGACCAGTACAGGGGTGTTGCTTACTGTTACCTTGAAGGTATTGGACCCGGTGGTTCTGCTTATAACTACGTAAGCCCTGATTTTTTTAGACTCGTTCCATGGGAAGGAGAAGGTTATAAACCTGTTGGATATGGACCTGATTCTGTCTCTGCAATAATTGGAACTATAAGAAATATTGAAAATGTGGCTGGTGATGACATTGAAAAAAGAAGGGAAATGATAAAGGCGGTTGATGAAAAAGGTATCATTGCCACTCCAGCGAACAGTTATATTAATGAGCTGGTCGTTGAAGCAGGAAGATTATCAATTTTGAATGACGGAAAGCCTGTAAAGATATATTATGAACCTCAACCAGCAGTTGATTTCAGATAATTTATTCTGAAGTCATAGTTCTTTTGAGTGATAATTTTTCCTGTTTTTGTTCTCAAGGTTTTCTTCCTGTAATTTGGGTATCCTTGCATGAAAATCTCTATTCATTCAAAGATACCTTTTGTTTTCGTGCTATACTATAATTACCCTTTAGCAAATTAATGAATTTTTGAATGTGAACCAGTAACTTTTGTTATTATTAGAAGAGGTGAAAAATGAGATTGATTAACGGAATAATCTGCACTGAAAATGGTCTTAAAAAGGGCTTTGATATCGTCATAAGAAACGAAAAAATCTATCTCGAAAAATCAAAAAAACAAAAAACTAACGGTGATTATATTGACCTTAAAGGAAAGTATGTATTTCCTGGATTTATTGAGCTTCATACACACGGTGCAGGACTGTTTTCTTTTTATGCCGGCAGATATAATCCTGAAAAAAGGATTTTTGAATTATCAAGTGAGATTTATCAGGAAGGACTGGAAAAATGGGCAAAATTAAGAGTAAAAACAGGCGCAACTACTCTTTATGCATCCACAGCAGCAATACCAATAAAAAAAATCAGGTTTGCTCTAAGAGAACTTGAAAAGTTTATCAGAAACAATAAAAATTCCTGGCTGGGAAGATTTTATGCTGGCGCAATGATTGAAGGAACCTTTATCAACCCCGCAAATCAGGGAGCAATGAACACCAAATATGCCTACCAGCCAGATAAAGCCATTTTTGATGAAATAAACGAGACAGGACTTGCTCGGCTTGTTAATGTCCCACCAGACCATGGGAAAAAAGCAATAAAGCTTATTGAATACCTCGTTTCAAAAGGCATTTCTGCTGGCGCGGGTCATACTTCGGCAACATGCGAACAATTCAAGGAAGCAACAAAAGCAGGACTCAAATACTTCATTCATTTTCTTAATGGTCCAACAGGAAACATCTACAAAAGTTTTTATGGTGGTGGAGCACTTGAAGCAGCTTTAACTCTTGACATAATGCTGGAGCTGATCGTGGATGGATACCATGTTGCACCATGGTATATAAGGGAAGTTTTTGCTAAGAAAGATGCTTCAGACATCATGGCTATTACAGACGCTGTCTTTATCAGCCAGGCAAAAGGCGTTAAAGAGTTTGAATGTGATGGAATAAAGGGAACAGTGGACAAAAATTATAGATATGTTTATGTTACTGAAAAAGGTCCAACCACACTTTATGGAAGTGTTGTAACAATGGATAAAGTTTTTTCAAACCTTCTTTCTTATCTTACCAGACCGATGACAGGTATATGGCACAAAAAACACCAACCACTTTCTTTTGAAAAAGCACTGTGTATCACTTGTGCTTGCTGCTCAACCAACATCGTCAAAATGTTAAGAAAAAACAGCGGAGACAATCTCAATACCGGCGAGATTAAGAATGGGAAGTTTGCAGATTTGGTAATAGGAAAAATAGTGGGAAATCCCGGAAATTATACTTTGGTGACTGAATCAGTGTTCATTAAGGGTGAAAGAGTTGTTATATAATCTGTCGGAAAAAATCCAAAATGAAAAGGCGGGAAAAATTCCCGCCTTTTGTTACTCTGTGCTAATTTCAACTTTTCACCAGACTATTGACGCATTATAATCTCCTGACCCAATTGGACCACCGGGTTTCTGCGCAGTAGAATAATAATATGGAAAACTTGTTGTTACCTGGTCCTTCGCTCTCCACTCCACATGACCATCCATAAATACCACATTTTCCCCATCCATATGGTTATTTCTCACGGGTGCACTGAGATTACCTGCTGCTGCCCAATATCCAGCCCTGCTATATGCATCTATAATACACGGTTGCTGTGAAGCTGGTCGTACATACTGTAACGCCATGACATCTGCCGCTGGATAATATGGTTCTTTTACAACTTTACCACAGAACTTAACATTAGGACATGGTACACCAACCGGATAAGTAGATATGGCTGGATTTGTGGGCGCATAAATAACCCATCCGAAGAAATACCTGGTCTGAGCAGATAAACTGCCTATTCCTGCTGTAGGATAGTCCGCCCTTCCAAACAATAACCAGTATGAGGTGTATTGTGTAGTCGCGGTTCTATTACCCGGCATAACACTTGGTGTGTTTTTGAAAAAAGCAAGGTCTGTTGAAGGGCATTTGAACATAAGAGGATTAGAGAAATAAGAACTTACCCATTTTGCATTTGAAGGAAACGAAAAAGCATTAGGTGCACCCCAGGGAATTCCCTGAATTCCCCAACCATCATAATCTTCAGCATACATTATCATTGAAAGATACAATTGCTTCAAATTGCTTGCGCAAACCGCTCTTCTGGCTTGTTCCCTTGCCCTGCTTAAAACTGGAAGAAGCATGGCAGCCAGAATTGCGATTATAGCTATTACTACTAACAGCTCGATTAAAGTAAATCCTTTCCTTTTCATACTTCCCTCCTTTTTACCTTTTTCTTTTTAACCTATTATTACCTCTTTACCCTTCTATTTAAATCATCACCCCCTTCCGTAGCGATCCATGTACATAAAACATTTTATTACTTTATCCGAGTTTGTCAAGTATCCACAGTTGTTGAAATCGAAAAAAATGCGTTAAAATAATTGCAAAAGGAGATACAAATGAAAGACATAAAAGTCGCTGCTATTTCAATGATAAGCAAGCCTGCAAACCCAGAAGAAAATATCAAAAGGCATATTGAGTGGATTGAAAAAGCAGTATCCTGCAATGTGGATTGGTGTCTGTTTCCTGAAATGAGTATTACTGGTTTTTGTTTTGATAGGAACTTTTTCCAGGCAAGTGAGCCATTTAACGGTCCTTCAACGCAAAAAATGATTGAAGTAGCAAAAAAATTTAACATAACCATTGGATTTGGTATTGCGGAAAAAGATGAGACAGATATTATTAGAAATACTTATGTTTTTGTTTCTCCTGATGGATTTTTAGGCAGATACAGAAAAACCCATATCCCGCCATTAGAATATACGATTGAAACCAGTGGCGATGAATTTACTGTAATTGATACAAAAAAGGCAAGGGTTGGAGTTAACATATGTTTTGATAATTGGTTCTGCGAGTCAGGCAGAATCTCATATCTCAATGGCGCTGAAATAATCATTGCTCCTTTTTATATGAGCTGGGGTTCTGATGACATAAGGACAGATCCTTTAAAAGCATACAATGACTGGAAGGAACTTGTGCTTATAAATTTCAGGGCAGTGGCATGGCAGAATGGAGTTTATCATATCACGATTAACTCATGCGGTGGTG
>JAMWCC010000015.1 GCA_023818375.1 Candidatus Omnitrophota bacterium
GTTCTTTTTAGGAAAAAATTTAAAAGTAGTACTCATCGGCGATAAAAATTCCTCGATATTAAATTCAGAAATAGCCAGATTCGCAGGAAACAATGTAATTGATTTATCTGGGAAAACTGATTTTTTTACTCTTGCATTACTTATAAAAAACTCGATAACTCTTGTCACAACCGATAGTGGTCCAATGCATATAGGAGCCGCAACAGGAGTTGAAACAATCGCTATTTTCGGACCTACCGACCCTGAAATTCACTGCCCACCTGGAGTGAAGTTTTTAAAGGAAAACACCAGTTGCAGTCCTTGTTATAAAAAAAACTGTAAATACATGTTATGCATGAAAAATATTTCTCCGGAAAAAGTTAAAGAAATGTTTAAGATTGAAAAAGAGAAAAACTGATTGTATAATTAGCCGTGCGAAATATTGTCGGAATAATTCTTGCAGGCGGTAAAGGTTCACGATATAAATTTGGTCAGTATAAATTTCTTTCTGAATACAAAGGAAAGTTTTTACTGGTCAGAATTATTGAAGAGATGTTGCCCAATGTTCAGAGAATAGCGATTGTTACTCCTCCAGAAAATTCAGAAATTAAAAATATTCTGAAAGACTATCCTGACATTGAATACGTAATACAAAAAAAACCACTCGGAACCGGGCATGCCCTTCTAAGTACAGATTTTTTATTTGAAAATACAAGAGCTACTTTACTTGTCTCTTACGCCGACAAACCATTGATTACAGCAAAAACATTTAAAAATCTAATTGACCAACATATTCAAAATTCTGCGGACATCACAATTGCAACCGCGATTCTTCCATTTCCTGGAAGCAAGGGAAGAATCATAAGAGTCAATGGAAAATTTGCAGGGGTTGTGGAAGTGAAAGACGCAACTGAAGAAATTCTTAAAATAAAAGAGGTAAATGCTGGATTTATTGTTTGTGAATCAGAAACAGTATACAAAGAATTAAGAAAAATCAAGAATAACAATGCGGCTGGAGAGTATTATTTAACAGACGTTTATACTGAGTACTTGAAGGATGGACTAAAAATCCATACAGTCAAAATACCACCTGAGGAAAGTTGCGATATAAATACGGTAGAAGAATTGACAAGGATTGAAGAATGGATCAATTTAGTAAAGGATCACTCACAAAAACAATAGGAATTGGGGTTATTGGTGGCGGATATTGGGGTAAAAATCTAATAAGGGTCTTTAATGAACTCGGAGTTTTGAAAGGAATTTGTGACCTTAACAAAGAATTGATAAAAATCTATAAGGAAAAAAATCCTTTTGTTTTTTGCACAAACGACCCAATAGAACTTATAGAGAAAAAGGACATCGACGCTGTAGTTGTAGCAACTCCAGCATCAACCCACTACGAGATTGCAAAAATTGCACTAAATAATGAAAAACATGTATTTTGTGAAAAACCACTTGCGTTAACAGAAAAAGAAGGTGCAGAACTTGTTGAAATTGCAAATAAGAATAAGGTTGTATTAATGGTCGGGCATATTCTGCATTATCATCCAGCAGTCGTGAAGTTAAAAGAAATTGTTAGAAAAGGCGAACTTGGAGAAATTTTCTACATATACTCGCATAGAACTAACATTGGAAGGATAAGGCATGAAGAAAATATTTTGTGGAGTTTTGCACCCCACGATATCTCATTAATATTATCCCTGTCAAATTGCCTACCCGAGCATGTTTTCGCACATGGTGGAATTTTTTTACCTCATAACGTTGATGATATAACACTGACTTTTATGACATTCCCGGGCAAGTTAAAGGCTCACATTTTTGTCTCATGGCTCAATCCTTTTAAAGAACAGAAATTCGTTGTCATAGGAGCTAAAAAAATGGCTGTTTTTGATGATACACAACCTGAAAGAAAGTTGGTTCTTTATCAACACAAAATTTCCTGGAATAATGGAGAAGTACCAACCATAGAAAAAGCTGATGCAGAGGTAATAAATGTTGAAAAAACTGAGCCACTAAAAGAAGAGGCAAAACACTTTTTGAAATCTATTATTGAGAATAAAAAACCTTTAACAGACGGAGAAGAAGGATTAAATGTTTTGAAGGTTCTCGAAATGGCTGAAACTTCGTTAAGGAGGAAAAATGAATAATTATTTCATTCATCAATCTTCATTTGTTGATGAAAATGTTATTATTGGAAAAGGAACCAAAATATGGCATTTCTGTCACATATTATCTAATACCGTAATAGGTGAAAATTGTATACTCGGACAGAATGTCATGATAGGACCAGATGTTATAATAGGCAACAATTGCAAAATCCAGAATAATGTTTCAATCTATAAAGGGGTAGTACTTGAAGACGATGTTTTCTGTGGACCATCATGTGTTTTTACCAACGTAATAAACCCAAGAGCATTTATAGAAAGGAAACATGAGTTCAGAACTACCCTGGTAAAAAAAGGTGCAACAATCGGTGCCAACGCAACAATTATCTGTGGAAATACGATTGGTAGATATGCTTTTGTTGGCGCTGGTGCGGTAGTTACCAAGGACGTAGAAGATTACGCTCTTGTTATTGGAATTCCTGCTAAACAAGTGGGATGGGTTTGTAAATGCGGCTTAAAACTTCAAAAAAATGAATCAGAGCTTATATGCAAAAATTGTGGAAATGTTTACAAAATAGATGGCAAAAAGCTGCAGGTAATGATCGAAAAATAGGAGCTCAAATGAATATTCAAATGCTTAACTTACAAAGGCAATATCAATATATGAAAAACGACATTGATCAGGCAATTAAAAAATGTTTTGAACACCAATTATGGATACTAGGACCTGAAGTAAAGGAATTTGAAGAAAAATGTAGTGAATTTTTCAAAGTAAAAAACTGCATCAGTTGTTCTTCTGGAACAGATGCCATTGTTCTTGCATTGCGCGCATTAGCGATAAAAAATGGAAAAGAATTTTTTTCTCCAGAGGATGAAATTATCACAACTCCGTTCACATTTACTGCCACAGGTGATGCAATACTAAGGGCAGGTGCGACACCGGTCTTTGTTGATATCGACCCGACAAGTTTTAATATCAACCCGAATTCAATCTTAAAATATTTAAAAAACAAAAACAATGTAAAGGGGATCATACCTGTCCATCTATACGGAACACCATGTAATATGGACGCAATCATGGAAATCGCTAGAAAATACAATTTATTTGTACTTGAAGACGTAGCTCAGGCATTTGGTGGAGCGTGGAAAAATAAAAAATTGGGTACATTTGGAAATGCTGCAGCATTAAGCTTTTTCCCGAGTAAGAATCTGGGCGGATATGGAGATGGTGGAATGGTAATCACAGATGATAATGATATTGCAGAAATAGTAAGATATCTGACAAAGCATGGAGGAAAGGATAAATACAATGTTGACCATATTGGCTATAATGCAAGGCTTGATACAATCCAAGCTGCAATCCTTCTTGCTAAACTCAGGTATGTCGAGGATTTTAACTGGAGAAGGTTATCAATTGCACAGCGATATTCAGAATCATTTAAAAGCATGACAGAACTTGAAATCCCAATAATGATAGAAGGCTGCGTGTTTCATCAATACACCATTAGAGTGAAAAATGGAAAAAGAAACTCCCTTCAAGAATTTTTAAAACAAAAATCGATTTCAACGATGGTGTATTATCCATTATGCCTTCATAAAATGAAAGTTTTTGAAGGCAGGTCAAAGGTACCAGAAATACCAGAAAAAGCAGAAAAGGCTTCACAAGAAGTCTTGAGCCTTCCCATAGAGCCTCTTATGACGACTGAAGAACAAGATTATGTTATAAAATCCGTGATCGAATTTTTGAAAAAATGAAAAAAGTCAAGATAATCTCCATTGTTGGCGCCAGACCTCAATTTATTAAGCTTGCTGCTGTTGCCGAAAGGATGTCATTTGAACCATTCAGGAAAACATTTCTACATATCATTATTCACACCGGTCAGCATTACGATTATGAAATGTCAAAGATATTTTTTCAAGAATTGAATTTACCCGAAGCTGATTATCATCTTGAAGTTAAATCTCAATTACCTTCAGAACAAATAGGAAGAATGATGGAAGGTATTGAAAAAGTGCTTTTGAAAGAAAGGCCGGATATTGTTGTGGTATATGGTGATACTAACACTACTGTCGCAGGCGCAATATCAGCGGCTCATTTAAAAATACCTATTGCCCATATAGAAGCGGGTCTTAGAAGTTTTAGAAGGGACATGCCCGAGGAAATTAACAGGGTCCTAACTGATAGAATTTCTTCCCTATTTTTCTGTCCAACGAAAACTGCTGTGCAAAATCTAAAGAGAGAAGGTCAAACAAAAAATGTGTATTTTGTTGGCGATGTTATGTATGATGTTTTTTTATCGGTGCAAAAATGTCTCAAACAACGACAGATTTTAAATACACTTGGAGTATGTAAAAAACACTACTTGCTTATGACCGTGCACCGAAAGGAGAATTTAAGGATGATTAAAAATTTAATAAAAATTTTTGAGTGCCTGGCGACATTAAAAGAAACAATAATTTTTCCTGTACATCCGGGTACCCAAAGATGTTTAAATGAAGCAGGTTGCGACGTGAAAAAATTTAAAAATATCAAAGCAATCAAACCTATTGGATATCTTGATATGCTATATCTAGAAAAGAATGCAAGAAAGATTATCACAGATAGCGGTGGAGTTCAGAAAGAAGCATACTGGAATAAGACACCCTGCATAGTTTTGAGAGATGAAACTGAATGGAAAGAATTAACGACATCCAAGTGCGTAATTCTTGTCGGAAATGATGAAAAAAAATTACTCAGTGCATTGAACAAAGATTGTAAAATCCATAGGTACAATGATAAAATCTTCGGGAACGGTAACGCAGCAGATAAAATTTTGGATAAAATATTGGAGTGGAGCTATTTACAGTAAAATCTACAATCAAAAGATCAATTTTGTACAGCCGAAATAAAAATGGACGGTTGAAAAATTTTTGAAAGGATGAATATATTGAAAAATAAGAAATTTTTTATTACCGGTGGTGCCGGATTTATAGGTACAAATTTTATAAGTAGAATAGTTGAAGAAAATAGTGTCATCGTTTACGATAATTTATCAAGAAATGCACTTAAAGAAATAAATATAGATGATCATCCCAATCTTAAAATTTTCCAGGGTGATATTTTGGATTTTAAAAATCTAAAAAGGTGTATTCCCTGTGATGTAAATTTCATAATACACATGGCGGCAATTGCAGGAGTTGACACGGTAATAGCCAATCCATCAAAAACCATGGAAGTTAATATGATAGGCACCTATAATATTTTAAGAGCTATTCTTGATTTAAAACTAACAGAAAGAATTGAAAAATTTATAAACTTCTCAACAAGTGAAGTTTTTGGAATAAATGCATTTCGGGTTGAAGAAACAACTTCAACAAATTTGCAACCCGTCGGTGAGGCACGCTGGACATAGGTAATGCTGAGAAAAAAATCATGAACAAGTGAAATTTTCCAGCAATCTCGAAAACTTCTTTGCCATTTCTTTATGACTGTAAGAAAGTATCTTTTCTTCTATGCCATGATATTTAACAATTTTTTCCTTTTTCCATTCAAAATACCAATCTTTCAGAACATGATAAACCTGTTCAAATTTCCAACAGTAGACTCCTGCCTTTGTATCTTCAAGTAAATCCTTTACAACACTATCTTCATATCCAATAGCCAAAATTGGTCTTCTTGCACCAAGATACTCAAAAAATTTACCTGGAATGCAACCAATGTTTTTAGGGGTAGATAGGAGCAATGTTTGTGATGATTTTTGTCTTCTTAAAACTACTTCTCTCGGAACCAATCCTTTTTGTTTGACAATTTCTTCAAGTCCAAATTTGTTAATGAGATTTTGTAGTCTCTCGTTGAATTTCCCATAGAAATGTACTCTGAAATCAGAACGCGCTGAGGTATATTCAGAAAAAATTTTTTTTATTGCCATAAAAAGAATTTCAGGATTTTTTTCCTGTTGATATAGACTTCCTGTATACGTTATCGAAAATTTGTCATCAAGCTCGATCTCTAAATTATATTCGTCAGGATCAAAACCAAATGGGATAGCAAAGGATTCTTTATTATGGAGTTTCTTTAACTCTTCTGCCCATGGGGCGGCAACCGTGGTAATGATATCCGCATTACTTATTATTCTCTTTTCGAGCCGCTCAAGTAAAAAAAGTTTTGCTCCGACGGGTTCATGTATTTGATTATGCGACCACAGGTCTCCAAAATCTGCTATCCAAAACAGATCTGGAAATAAACTTTTGAGTTTATGTGCAACAAAATGACTACTTGCTGGTCTGTAAAAACTGATCAAAGCATCTATCTTACTTCTTAATATTATCTGTCTAGCCGCAAATACCGCTTGAACTCCCCAGCCTTTTTTCGTGTCGGGAAATGGAATAATTTCGCAAAAATATGAAAGTAGACGATTGTATAATGGGGGCTGAAAAGAAACTCTATTATAATCCACAGCTATTTTCTTCTTCCAGTATCCGAATTTTTGCCTGAATGAAGGATACGTCTCAATAACGTTAAACTTTGGATCTCTGGGAAGATCACTCAATGGGGTTATAACAAAAACATTCCATCCGAAATGTGGCAGGTATTTTGCGAGTCCCCTTGGTCTGATAGCACCTATATTCCTATCAGGTGGAAAAGAATAAGTAATCAGTATTACACTTTTCATTTTATTCCCAGGCATTTTTTGCTTGCTTCAACGACCTCTTCAACAGAAATATCAGAAAGACATTTTATGTCGTATGGGCAAACAATCTTTGACTTTCTAACCTTACAAGGTGAGCAATCCAATCCTTTATAAATAGCAATGCTTCGTTGACTTAATGGACCCCATTTTAAAGGACTTTTCAAACCATATATTCCCACAATTGGAGTATTAACCAAACCTGCAAAATGTACCCCGCCACTTTCATTGCTTATACAAAGTTTGCTTCTTGCACAAAACAAAGCAGCATAAACAGGATTTCTACCGAACTCTTCATCTATCAAAATAGGAACAACAACTTCATGTTTCATTTGTCTTTTGATGCTTATCAATAAGTCTTTTTCATTTATACTTCCCAGCAGAAGTATTGAATAACCAAACTCAACCAGGGCATCACCAACAGCTGCAAATCTTTCTGGCATCCAGCATTTAACTTTTTCAGAAGCACCTGGAAAAATTGATATCCATTTATCACTATTTTCGAGAATTGAATTTATTTTACTCAAATACTCTTCGGGAAATTTAATGTCAACATATAATTTTATGGACTCCTTTCCAAGAACACGCAAAAGAGATAGTAGTTGAAATATGTCATGAACATTTTCTCTTCCCCGCTGATTAAATTTCCAATTTGAAAATAAGCATCCTGTACCATATCCAAGCCTGTACCTAACTGGAAGCAAAGCCAAAATAAGATTCACGATAGGATATCTCTGAGTATCAATCAGAAAATTTACTCTTTCCCTTAGACAAAGTTTAAACAAGGAAAACCATTTGATAAAAACTTCTCTCTTTTTTCTCATCCTTATTTCAAAATACATATCGACAAATGAAAATAGTTCTGAAAACTTTTCAAGTCCTTTAAGCCTGTGTCCCGCAAAAATTATTTTTGAGTCAGGAAACATCTCACGCAATGCCTGAAAAAAAGGCAGTGAAAGCATAAAATCACCGTAGTGAGATTCGCCAATAAAAACAAGTATTCCTTTCACTTTTTTTCGTAATTTCAAGTACGGTGGATCCTTGTAAAATCTATCAAATCTTGATCTTGGGTAATCAACAGCATGATAGAATTTCATGGAAAACTTCCTCCAGTAGATTAGCTTGAATGGCATAGTCAAATTGCTTTATATCTTTTGCTGCCCTATCAATAATATTCTTCCAGTACTCTGGATTTTCTATTAAAGATTTAACTGCATAAACCATCTGCTCAAGATCTCCTGGATTACATATAATCGCATTTTTGCCATTAATAGCAAATTCTCTGACTCCACCAACATCTGTAGTCACAACCGCACATCCACATGCCATCGCTTCCATTGGTGGATTTGGCCAGGCATCTTCGTAAGAAGGATAAATAAAAATATCAACATCCCTGTAAAATCTCAAAATATCATGGCTTTTTTCACCGTTTATGAATTCAACAAACTTGGGTAATCTTTTATCTTTTTTCAATCCTACAACAAGAAATCTAATATCCGGAAAATTTTGCTTTATCCTGTTAAAAAGCTCAAAACCCAATTCTGTTCCTTTATGCCTTCCATCATTCCCGGTATATAAGATCATTCCTACTGATCTTGGAGTTTCATGTTTTCTTTCTTCGTACGAAAAAAAGTTGCAATTTACTCCATTCCCAACTTTAAAAATTCTGTTTTCAGGATATAAAATTTTTAATTTTTCATAAACCATCTTAGAAGAAGCAATCAGGACAATGTTTTTGGATATTTTTACAGGATTTTTCAACATATGAACATTGGAAACCCTCATCACCTTAATCCCCTTACTTTCTTGCCACTGAGAAATTTCTTGTATAAGATGAGCAGAACGAAAAAAAACAATGTCTGCATCCCTTATAAATCTCTCCTTATACGTAGGTATAATTGTAATGGCACAATCAGATTTAATCCATCCAGGTGTAAAATTTTTACCTTTTATCGCAAAACCTACTGCTTCACGAAGTAAATACTCTATTCCTTTTTTGTTCGGATTGAAGGCCTTATAAATTAATACGTCATTAGTTTTTGCAAGTACATTGCAAAACTCAATAATGGGTCTTGAGGCACCACTCGGTTTTTTGCCGATGTTAAGCAATACATTGATTTTCATGTTGGTAAAAGATATTACCATAAACAAAAAAAAATTAAAATTTCCTTTGACCTGCAACCATTTTGCTTGTATAATTTATTGTTAAAGGAGGATCCATGGATAAAAATATATTTCAAAACTTGCAAGAATTAAATTGAACGAACAAGAAAAAAATAAGCTGGTTGAGGATCTTGAGACCATACTCGAATACGTCTCCCAGCTTAATCAATTAAATACAGAAAAAGTTGAACCGGCAAAACATGTTCTCAAATTGAACAATGTAATGAGAAAGGACCAAATAAAACCTTCTCTTCCTGTGGAAGAAGTTCTTAAAAATGCACCGGAAAAAACAAAAAAAATGTTTAGGGTTCCAGGAATAATTTAAAATGAGCGATATTAGACGAAAATATCTTGAGTTCGAAAAGCCACTTGAAGAAATAGAAAAGCAAATACTACACTTGCAAGAAATAAAAAAGAAGAAAAATGTGGATAATCAACTACAGATAACCCAACTTCAACAACTTTTCAGAGAAAAAACAAAGGAGATATACTCTAACCTTAGTCCATGGGAAAAGGTCCAGGTAGCAAGACATCCTCAAAGACCACATACAGAAGATTATATAGCGGGTATGACGGAATATTTTTACGAATTACATGGTGATCGTGTTTGCGGAGATGACCCGGCAATTATTGCAGGTTTTGGAAAATTTAACGGCAAGACAGTTGCAATTATTGGCCATCAGAAAGGAAAGGATACAGAAGAAAACATAAAGAGGAATTTCGGTATGGCACACCCTGAGGGTTATAGAAAGGCGCTAAGAATTATGAAGATTGCTGAAAAATTTTCGTTCCCAATAATAAGTCTGGTTGATACCCCTGGTGCTCACCCTCACATTGAAGCAGAAGAAAGAAACCAAGCACTTGCGATAGCAAACAATATTTGCGAAATGAGCAATATTCGTGTTCCAATTATAGTTATAATAATAGGTGAGGGTGGAAGTGGAGGGGCTCTTGGTATTGGTGTGGGAGACAATATTGCAATGCTTGAATATGCCATATATAGCGTAATTTCGCCCGAAGGTTGTGCTTCTATTCTTTGGAAAGACCAAAAAGCAGTTAAAGAAGCTTCAGAATCTCTTAAACTTACTGCTCAGGATCTTTTTAAACTTGGATTGATAGATGAAATAATCAATGAACCGCCTGGAGGCGCTCATGCACAACCTAAAGAAATGGTTCAAATCCTTGCAGGATATATTGAAAAACAACTCCACGAATTATCTGCTGTTGAAGTTGATCTGCTTCTTGAAAAGAGATATCAAAAATACAGGAATATCGGTTTCTTTAGACAGGGAATGACATGAAAAAAATACTGAAACTGGCAATACCAAAGGGAAGCTTACAGGAGTCCACAATAAATTTGTTTACAAACGCTGGATTTGAAATTACAAGTATTAGCAGAAGCTATTATCTTGTGTTTGACGACCCTGAGATAGAGGCTGTTTTGATAAGAGCCCAGGAGATCCCAAGATATGTAGAACTAGGCGTCTTCGATGCTGGTATCTCTGGAAAGGATTGGATACTTGAAAACAGAGCAAGAATTGTAGAAATATGCGAACTTTGTTATGCCAAGCATGGATTAAAACCAGTAAAAATTGTTCTTGCTGCCGCAGAAAACTCTGACATAAATTCAGTTAAAGACTTGGAAGGAAAAATCATCGCCACAGAACTTGTAAATCTGACAAAAGATTATCTCAAAAAACATGATATTAAATGCAATGTAGAATTTTCTTGGGGAGCAACAGAAATAAAAGCAAGTTATAAACTGGTTGATGCAATTGTAGAAATTACAGAAACAGGAGCAACACTTGCCTCCCACGGATTAAAAATAATTGATGTAATTATGGAATCAACGCCAAGATTTTTTGCTAATGAAAAATCTTGGAATGACCCCTGGAAAAAAGAGAAGATGGAGAAAATTGCTCTTCTTCTCGAAGGTGCTTTGAATGCGAGTAAAAAAGTCGGACTCAAAATGAACGCTCATAAAAAAGATCTACCTCGTATACTAAAAAAATTACCAGCAATCAAGAAACCCACAATTTCCCCGCTTTCAGCAAAAGGATGGTATGCCTTGGAAACAATAATTGATAAAAAGGAATGTAAAGAAATTATACCAGAATTAAAAAAGTTAGGTGCTTCTGGCATCGTTGAATACAACATAAATAAACTTGTGTATTAAAGGAGAGTATATGCCTTGCGGAAGAAAAAGAAAAAGAAGAAAAATTAAAACCCATAAGAGAAAAAAAAGACTGCGCGCGCTGAGACATAAAAAGAGAAAAAGATAAATGAGAGTATTGTTTCTCATAGCTGGGATGTTAATACTTTCTGGCTGTGCAACAATTCAGATGGAATCAACATGGGATACAGCCAGGAAATATTATATTCAGGGTCTTCTTTATGAGACAACTGGGGATTTTGAAAACGCCTTAGCTCAGTACAAAAAATCAGTAGAAACAAGCCCTGACAATAGTTTCATCTACGGCAAAATTGCCAGGACTCTTTTAAAACAAAAAAGATATTCGGAAGCTGAAAAAATGTTCCTTAACGCCATAAAACTTGATGAAAAAGACGCAGAAAACTACCTAAATCTTGGACTTACGTATTATTATATGAAGTATTATGAAAAAGCAATTACTTCTATGGAAAAAGGACTCAGAATTAAAGAATACCCTTCTTACAGAATGCATCTTTGCGATTTATATACCCTAACAGGTAACTATGAAAAAGCTTTTGACTCATACAAAATCTTGATAGACAGTTTTCCCTCAAATTTCCTTTTATATTACAACTCAGGACTTATTCTTGAAAAACAAGACAAAAATAAGGAGGCAGAGGAATATTTCAAAAAAGCCATAAAACTACAACCAAATTTTGCCAAAAGTTATATAGCTCTGGCTAATATATATGAAAAGCAAAATAACCTTGCTGAAGCTATAACTAACTATAACAAAGCTATTGAAATTTCACAAGAAGATCCTTTGCCTTATGAAAAGCTGGTTGAAATTTATCTTAAGCAGAACAATTTTAAAGAAGCGGAAAATGTCCTTACAAAGGTGGTTAAAAAAAACATCCAATCCTCAAAGTTAAACCAGATACTCGGTTTTATAAGTTTTCAAAATAAAAAATATTCTGACGCAGAAATCTTCTACAAAAGGGCGCTGATGATTAAAGAAGATTCTGAAACATGGTTTAATCTTGGAGTTGTTTACGATAAGATGGAAAACAAAAAGGAAATGGAGAAATGCATGCGACGTGCGATAGAAATTGATCCGAATTATCATCTTGCATTAAATTATCTGGGATATTCACTACTACTTCAAGATAAAAATATAGATGAAGCATTCAAAATGATTAAAAAAGCAGTGGAAATTGAACCTGAAAATGGAGCATATCTTGATAGTCTTGGCTGGGCATACTTCAAAAAAGGGAATTATAAAACTGCTGAAAAATTCCTGTTAAAAGCTCAACAAAAAGAGAAGGACCCAGAAATTTACGAACATCTTGGATACTTATATTATAGAATGAATAACCATATAAAGGCAATATATTGGTGGGCACGTTCTCAAGAAATTTCTCCCAAGCAAGAAATTTCTCAAATGATAGAAAAGTCTAAACAAGAATTATCAATACGTAAGAAATAATGAGCACCTACCTTCTTGAAAAGGTTAATAAGAATCCGGAAAACTTGAAAAACTTTACAAAAAAAGAGCTTGAAGATCTGTGTCAAGAAATAAGGGAAAAAATTTTATCGACTGTTTCTAAAAACGGGGGACATCTTGCTTCGAATCTTGGAATCGTAGAAATTACTGTTGCACTTCATTATGTTTTTAATATACCGCCAGATCGAATCATATTTGATGTTGGTCATCAGAGTTATACCCATAAACTCCTCACGGGTAGAGTGGACAAATTCGATACCCTAAGAAAGTATAAAGGACTTTCGGGGTTTCCAAATCCATATGAAAGCGAAACAGATATATTCATGACAGGGCATGCTGGAACTGCTATTTCTTGTGCTTTGGGGCTTCAAACTGCAGAAGAGCTGAAAGGGGGAAATGCAAGAACTATTGTAGTAATAGGAGATGGTAGCCTAACCAATGGTGTCACATTTGAAGGATTAAACAATCTCGGTTCATCAAAGAAAAATATTTTGATTATACTTAATGATAACAACTTCTCAATCTCAAAAACAAAAGGTGCTCTTTCTTATTATTTAACCAAGTGGATAACAATGCCAATCTTAACCAGATCAAAAGAGGAAATAAAAGAAATATTTGAAAAGATCCCGGGAATCGGAGAACAGCTGATAAAAGCCAGTCAGAATTTCGAACAAAAAACCAGGTATCTAATAATCCCTGGGGTTTTCTTTGAAAAACTCGGGATAAAGTATTTTGGACCAATTAACGGAAATGACATATCGCAAGTTATAGATGTTCTGAAAAATATTTCTCTTTATAAAGGTCCTGTATTATTACACGCGATGACCAAAAAAGGGAAAGGTTATTTTTATGCTGAACAAAACCCCGAAAGGTTCCATAGTACTGGACCCTTCGATATAAAAACAGGGCAACAACATTCTCCCTCATTAACAACCGGCACATTGGTGGGAAGATTTTTAGAAAAAAGTGCTGAAAAATATGATTTTTGCCTGGTTACATCAGCTATGGAATATGGGCTTGGGTTTGATGGATTTGCAAAAAAATTTCCAGATAGATTCTTCGATGTAGGTATTGCAGAAAGTCATAGTATAATTTTTGCAGCAGGCCTTGCAAAAAATAAAAAGAAAACTTTTGTTGGAATATATAGCACGTTTTTGCAGAGAACTTATGACCAAATCTTCCATGATATCTGCCTACAAAATCTGCCCGTTGTTTTACTTGTTGACAGATCAGGTATAGTTTCAGGAGACGGTCCTACACATCAAGGAATTTATGACCTTGCTTTTCTAAGAACCCTACCTAATATTACAATTTTCTGTCCATATTCGATCAAAAATCTTTACGAAACAATGAGTTTTGCACTGGAATACAAATCACCTGTTGTAATAAGATATCCAAAAGACTTATTGGTGGAAGATATGCAGGAAATAAGAAAAGATGGTAAAATTTTATGTCTTGCAACTGGATTGATTGCAGCAACTGTTCACCATGTATGTGAATTGCTTAACAGTGAAGGCTATCAGATTGATTTTATTCCTGTAGGCAGGATAAAACCAATGGAAGATAAAGTTAAACAAGCGTTAGCCAAGTACAGGAATATTATCACATTCGAAGAAACGATAGTTACAGGTGGTTTTGGTTCTGCTATTCTTGAAATATGCAATGAAAAGCTGGAAGGTTTCAAACTTCTCAGAAAAGGACTTCCCGAAACATTCATTGAAACTGGTTCACGGCAAGAAATTTTAAAAGACTTCAGCCTCGATGAGGAGGGTATAAAAAAGCTTGTTATAAACTTATATAAAAATGAAAAAAGTATCAATTATAGCGAATCAAAAGATCATAGGTATTGAGGAAATAAGGAAAGACTTTGAAAGCATCATTCTTGAGTGTGGAGGAAGAATTGTACCCTGCAGTCAGGAAACAGAACTTTTAATTTGCCTCGGTGGAGATGGAACTGTACTGAAAGGTTTTAGGATACTACCTTCCTTAAAAATACCACTACTTGGTTTGAATTTTGGAAAATTTGGTTTTCTTACTATAGATTGCAAGGATAGACGCGATGTTATAAAAAATGTTTTTTCCGGAAATTTTAGAGTTTCACCAAGGGTCTACTTGGAAGGTTTTGTCTCAGCTAATGACGAAACTAAATTTATAGGAAGAGCCCTTAATGAAATGCTTGTTTTTAGAAAAGATATAAGGATGATCGAATTTGAGCTTACACTTGGTTCAACTGTATTTTATTTTAAGGCAGATGGTATGATTATAAGTACTCCAACAGGTTCTACAGCGCATTCATTTTCTGCCGGCGGTCCTATAGTATTTCCTGAAAACAGATCAATAATTGTAGTTGCGTTTGCACCGTTCACCGCAACATGGCGAAATTGTATTTATGAAGGTGGTAGTATAATGTTAAGAGTTTCAGGAGATTGCAACATTATACTGGATGGACAGGAAAAACTCGACCTTAGAGAAAGGGAGAGCATAAGAATTCAACTTGGAGAAGAAGTTTTTCGGCTTCTTGTACCATCGAACTGGGATTTTTGGAGAACTTTGAAGGAAAAATTCTCATGGGGAGAAGGTTTAGTATAAAAATTTTAAAAAATAGGTGCAAGGGATGTGGACTTTGTGTGGAAATATGTTCGCAGAAATCCTTGAGGGTATCAAATCTTTTTAATAAGATGGGATACCATTTTGTTGAATTCCACGGTGATAAATGTATAGGCTGTAAGAAATGCGCTATAATATGTCCAGATTCTGCCATCGAAATTTATATAGAAAATTTAGAAAACAGTTTTTCGAAAACTGGAGGAAAAGATGAAAATCGGAGTCATTCCTGATTGTTTCAGAATAGAAATAAAAGAAGCGATAAAAAAAGCAAAAGAATTAGATTTAGATGGCATACAACCTTATGCAACAAGAGGTGAGCTTGATCCTGCAAATATTTCCAAAACAGGAAGGGATGACTTTAAAAAATTTGTATCAGATCTTGGTCTCGAAATATCCGCAATCGTTGGAGACTTTGGCGGACATGGATTCACTGACTCTGAAACTTTAGATTGGCGGGTAAGTAGAACTAAGGAAGTTATTGATCTTGCCTATGACCTTGGGGTGAAGATAGTTACCACGCATATTGGTTTTGTTCCTGATGATCAGAATTCTAAGGAATGGAAATTATTGCTACAGTCTCTACCAGAAGTTGGCAGCTATGCTGCTGATAGAGGAATCGTACTTGCTACAGAAACTGGACCAGAACCAGCAGAAATATTGAAAAAGCTGTTAAGTGTTTTAAACAATCCAGGAATAAGGGTTAATTATGACCCTGCAAATCTTGTCATGGTAGCTGGCGATGATCCTGTTAAAGGTGTTTATGTTCTTAAAGACTATATCGTGCACACCCATGCTAAAGATGGAATTAAACTACCTGATGAAAACGGTAAAAAAAGATGGAAAGAATTGCCACTTGGAGAAGGAAATGTTAATTTCCCTGAATATCTTAAGGCTATGAAAGATATCGGCTACCATGGATTTTTCACAATTGAGAGAGAAGTTGGAGAAAATCCTACAGCAGATATCATAAAAGCAAGAGATTTTTTAAAAAGTCTTTCAAAAAAACTTAATTATTGAAATATGAAGAAATTTAGGAAACCCTCGGTCAGCGGATATTTTTACCCAGGAACAAAAAGTAAGCTAATGGAAGAGTTATCCTTTTATGTACCTGAAAAAGAAGAAAAAATTAGCGCAAAAGCTATTGTTTGTCCACACGCCGGATATATGTATTCGGGAAAAACTGCTGGTAAGGTTTATGGAAAAATTATACCTCCTGAAATTGCTATTATTATTGGGCCAAATCATCACGGATACGGAGAACCTTATGCAATTGATGAAAGTGAATATTGGGAAAGTCCCCTGGGCAGGGTGGAAGTGGACAATGAAACACGACAGAAACTATTGGAAAAAAGCCGCTACCTTCAATCTGATTCCACTGCCCATATTCCTGAACACTCAATAGAGGTTCAAATTCCATTTTTACAATTTATAAATCCAAGTATAAAAATAGTACCAATTTTGATTTCAAGCATGCACGATGCGAATCCGTGGTATGAGATAGGTTATACAATAGGACTTGTGATCAATGAATTAAAGAAAGATATATTGGTAGTGGCAAGTTCAGATTTTACTCATTACGAAACCGCAGAACAGGCAGAAAAAAAGGACAAACTTGCTATTGAAAGAATATTGAAGCTTGACGCGGACGGTTTTTTAGATATAGTTTCTGAATTTGATATAAGTATCTGCGGCTTTGCGCCGATTGTCACTGCGATAACCACAGCAAAAACACTTGGCGCAACGCATGGCTTTTTGGTTGAATACACAAACAGTGGCAAAGTGTCAGGTGATTTTGATCAGGTAGTTGGATATGCTGGTATCATCATAATGTAGAAGGACTTGACAGAAAAAAAACATAGTATAGAATAAATAACAAATTTCACAGGTGCCCATAGTGGGCTTAATAGGGAAGTCTGTGGAAATCAGACACGCTCCCGGCGCTGTGACCCGGCTTGTGCATAAGCATAAGCAAAACTGGTCTGATGTACCACTGTCCGCAAGGATGGGAAGGTAGACCAGTAAGAGGGAAGTCAGAAGACCTGCCTGTGAGACGGATGACGTAAACCTGCGGAGTTCAGGATAGCGTCAGTGGGTGAAGAAATCTGGGTGCAACCCGCCGTCGCGCGGGTTTTTATTTTGCCCGCAAAAAAGGAGGGTTGTATGAAGTTGAGGAAAGGTTTTACTTTAATAGAGCTGCTTGTTGTTATCGCGATCATCGCGATACTTGCAGCAATGTTGCTTCCTATACTTGCTAAAGCAAGAGAAAAAGCAAGGTCAGCAGTTTGCCTGAGCAACCTGAAACAAATTTATTTAGCCTTTGCCATGTATATACAGGACAATGACGAATTTTTCCCACCAACATACTACACATCATTTAATGGTACCTATGATTGGGACTTTGCGACAGATGACTGGTTCACGTGGAAACCCGGAATAATCGGAAAATATCTCAATGAAAAAGTTTTTCAGTGTCCATCAAGGTTTACGCTAAAATCCTATGATAAGCCCTTTACAGGATATGCCTACAATGCAACCTTTATCGGTGGCGGATATTCTGACTGGGATGGACAGGCAGATGCGCCAGCAAAACTTAGTAGAATCCAAGACCCATCGAAAACTGTACTTATAGCAGACAGTGCAATCTGGTCAACATGGACATCAGAAACAATTGCGAACAATTATTTGAGAGCACCCGGTGACATTTATTATTTTGGACCAAACGTACATTTTAGGCACAACGAAAGGGCAAATGTACTGTTCTGTGACGGACATGTTGAGTCAATAGGAACAAAATACAATGTTAGTCCAAACGATAAAACATTAGGTGACTTATCTCAAGATGCATCTCTTTATGACCTTGAGTAATAAAGACAAATTCAAAAATTATTGTAAAATAGGTTTATGATGAACCAACTAGAAAAAGCATTGAAAGATAAACCGATCCTTTTAGCTGATGGAGGTTGGGGAACCGAAATTGAAAAACTCGTAGGCAAAAATGAACCTTATCCTGAGATACTGAATATAACCCGACCAGAAGTAATAGAAAAAATTGCTCAGTCGTATGTAGAGGCAGGTGCAGATATTATTTTAACGAACACATTTGGCGGAAATTTTTATAAATTAAAAAAGTATGGTGTTGAGGATAAAATTGAACTAATAAATAAAAAAGGCGTGGAAATTTCAAAAAAAGTGGCAGGAAATAGAATGGTCTTTGCATCAGTTGGCCCAACTGGAGAAATACTTAAACCTTATGGAAATGTAACGGAACAAGAACTGATAAATTGTTATATGCAACAGATAAAAATGCTCGATGCAGCGGATGGAATTGTTATAGAAACAATGAGTGATATTAATGAAGCAAGATGTGCATTAATAGGAGCAAAAAGTATAACTGAAAAACCAGTTGTCGTTTGCTTTACTTTTAACCCTACTGCCAGTGGCTATAAAACTATAATGGGCAATAGTATCAATGAATGCACAAAAATGGCAAAAGAATTTGGTGCTACTGCAGTTGGTTCAAACTGTGGCTCTGGGATAAAAGATTTTATCAAGATCACTGAGGAAATGAAGAACTTTTCTGATTTACCAATCTGGGTAAAACCGAATGCAGGTATCCCGAAACTTGTACAAGGCAGCACATTATATCCAGACGATCCTGTATATATGTCTGGTTTTATACCGGCACTTATAAAATCTGGCGCTTCAATTATTGGTGGTTGTTGCGGAACAACTCCTGTACACATAAAGAAATTTGCAGAAGAAATTTCAAAATTTTTAAATAAGCAATGAAAAGATTTGTCTTAATATTAATTTCTTTATTTTCCTTGATGTTATCTTTCACAGATTATTCCGAAACAACTAACAATTACCCATCAAAGGTTATCTCTCTTGGTCCATATGTAACAGAAAATCTTCTCCTACTTGGGATTAATGATGAAATAATTGGAGTTACAATTCATGAAAAACCAGAAATAAAAAAAGGAAGATTTCTTGTAGGAACACTTCTTGACCCAAACATTGAAGCAATAGTCAATTTAAAACCCGATCTGGTGATAGCAAGCAAAGAAGGTAACAGAAAACAAACAATAGAAAAAATTTCGAATCTTGGAATTAATGTCGTTGTTCTTGATGAAGTCAAAACCTTCGAAGATCTTAAATTAAATTTTATTAAGCTTGCCGAGATTTTTGGAAAACAAAAGATTGCAAAGAAAATAATTGTGGATATAGAAAAAGAACTTGCAAAGCATTCAAAAGATATATCTTGGAAGAAAAGAAAAAAGATTTTTTGGCAATTGGGAACAAGGCCACTCGTCACAGCCGGAAAAGATTCTTACTTCAATGAAATTTCAGAGTATGCAGGAGTTGAGAATCTTTTCGGAAATTTAAAAACCAAGTATATCACTGTAAACACCGAAGAGGTAATAAAAAGAAATCCAGATATCATTGTTGCAATGGGTATGGGAGAAGATTTCTATATTAGAGACTTCTGGAAACCATTCCAAACTGTAAATGCTGTAAAAAACAAAAAAATTTTCAAAGTGGATGATTATGATTTTTGTAGTCCAACTCCTAAAAGTTTTCTTAAATCTGTAAAAACAATTAGCGAATTCGCAAAAAATTGAAAAAAAAATACATTCTGTTTGTTATATTATTTACAGTGTCTGCATTTATCTTTGGAATGTGTTTTGGTACTGAATTTTTTTCCCCACTAAGATTGATAAAAATAATTTTAAGCTCTGAAAATCAATTTGAAAAAACAATCCTTTTCAAAATAAGGATGCCAAGGGTATGGTGCGGATTTTTGGTGGGTTCTGGATTAGCAATATCAGGACTCATTTTGCAAGCAATATTAAAAAATCCTCTTGCAGAAAGTTACATACTTGGTATTTCTGGTGGAGCAAGTTTAGGAATTGCTATAGGAATAATAGTAAATAAAATACTAGCGATACCTATTTTCGCTTTTATCGGAGGCATAATGTCCATTGTAGTTCTTTTGTTTTTGAGTTCTATAAGACGCTTGTCCCCAGGAACGTTAATACTGGTTGGTATTATGTTGAATTTCATTTTCTCATCTTTTTCACTTCTTGTTGTAACAATGCTTCAAAAAGAACGTTTTATGGAAGTAGTAATCTGGTTTATGGGTAACTTATCTAGCTATCATTCTGATATACTTAAATTAGCCCCATTGTTTTTAATACCTTGTTATATAACAACCTGGTTATTCTGGAAGGAATTGAATATTTTCTCGCTGGGCGAGGAAAAGGCTATAACTCTTGGGCTTGATCCAGATAAAAAAAAATACTTTTGGTTAAGCATTTCGGGACTTATTACTGGTTATTGTGTGTCTCTGGCAGGTTTAATAGGATTTATCGGACTTGTGGTACCTCACACAGTTAGAATTTTAGTTGGGGCAGATCATAAAAAGACAATTCCAGCAGCAGTTTTTATTGGTGGTGCTTTCCTTGTAATTGCGGATACTATAGCCAGAACGATTGTAAAACCAATTGAAATTCCAGTAGGCGTTATTAGTGGGTTCTTTGGGGGTATAATGTTTGTTTTGATACTGTTTAAAACAACGAGAAAACAAAAATGGTAATACTTGAATTAAATAATGTTAGCGCTGGTTACGGAAAAGATGAGATTATCCACAACATAAGCTTCAAGCTGGAAAAAGGATTTTTTCTTGGAATTATTGGGCCAAATGGGAGTGGCAAATCGACCTTGCTTAGAGTCGTAAGCAGGGTAATAAAGAAATACAAAGGTGAAATATTTTTTTATGGTACTGAAATTAGAAAAATATCAAATCGCCTACTTTCAAGAAAAATTTCATTTTTGCCTTCTGATATTGAAATTGCATATCCTTATACTGTCAAAGAACTCCTTATAATGGCAAGATACCCTTTTTTAACTGGATTACAAAATCCTTCTGCCAGGGACCTAAATGTTATTAATTATGTAATCCATCAAATGGAATTGACTAAATTTTTGGATAGAACAATCTTCCAAATGTCTGAAGGTGAAAAACAGAGAGTTCTCCTCGCTCAGTGTCTTGTGCAAGAACCCGAACTGCTGATGCTTGATGAACCAACTTCGCATCTGGACATAGGATTTCAATTTGGTTTTCTTGATCTGTTAAAAAAACTTCAGGAACAATCAAGTCTTTCTATACTTGCGGTTTTGCATGATCTTAATTTGGCATCGCAGTATTGTGATAATTTGCTGCTACTCGAAAACGGTTCAATAGTAAAATTTGGGGATGTTAAAGACGTAATTAAATTCGAAATAATTGAAAAAGTCTACAAAACGAATGTCCTTGTTTATCCGCACCCCATATCAAAAAAGCCTTATGTTTTTGGTGTACCTGAGTGCTGGAAAAATTTGACATAAAATTGAGTATCGTATTAAATATGTCCTAAACAAAAAAGGGGAGAAGAAATGAAAATTGCTATACAACTGTATACAGTTAGAGAATTTTTTGCGTCTGTTGAAGAGTTTTCAAAAGCCATCAAAAAACTGGCTGATATTGGTTACAGATACGTAGAAACTGCAGGATTAGCAAATCTTGGTGCAAAACAGTTTAAGCAAATTTTAGATGACAATGGATTAAGAATCTGCTCAAGCCATGTTGGAATCGATAGAATTTTGAAAGAACCTGAAGCAGTGGCTGAAGAACAATCAATTTTAGGCGCACTTTGCTGTAACAGTAGCTGGCCCGGGACACAACTGTATGATTACAGTTCGATAAAAAAGACTGCAGAAAAAATTGCAAAAGCAGCTGAAATGCTAAAAAAACATAATTTAGTTTTGGGTTATCATAATCATGGTATTGAATTTTCAAAATGTGATGGCAAGACATGGCTTGAAATCATAATGGAAAGCTGTTCTGAAGAAACTCTTACAGCACAGATTGACACTTACTGGGTTCAGTATGGTGGTGGGGACCCTGCATATTGGATAAACAGATACTCAAATAGGTTGAATTCCATTCATTTCAAAGATATGGGGATGTCAACAGAAAACAAGCAAGTTATGGTACCTGTTGGAACAGGTAATCTCAACTGGGAAAAAATTTTAAAAGCTGCCACAAGATCAACGGCAAAATATGCGATAATGGAAATGGATTTTAGTCCCCTTTACCCAATCTGGGATGCAATCAAAATTAGTTTTGAAAATATGAAAAGATGGAACCTTGAAGCAGAGTAAAAATACTTAGCTAATTTAATAATTTTTCAATTGCAGAAATAACCATTTCAACAGTCACTTCTTCCATACAAATAAAATTTTTATCACATTTTGCCTCAAGGCGACAAGGAAAACATTTTCTATTTGTATGAAGAACAATATTTTTTGTACCAATTGGACCATATCTCAGGGGATTACCTGGCCCAAAAATAGCAATAATTGGACATTTCATCGCACAACCCAGATGCATTGTTCCTGTATCATTTGTGATAAGTAGCGCAGATTTTGACAGAAGATAAGCAAACTGTCTGAAAGTAATTTTTCCGGCAAGATTTATACAATTGTTGTCGTTTATTTTTCTTCTAATATCATCTGCAAGGTTAAACTCATCGGAACTTCCAGAAACGATCACCCTCAAATCATACTTTGATATGAGATATCTTCCAATTTCAACAAATCTATCCTTACCCCAACGCTTTTTTTCAAAAGCAGCTCCAGGATTAATCATAGCCACTTTACTTCCGTCCAAAATTCCGTTCTTTTCAAAAAATTTTTTGTATTCCAAAATTTCTTCATCTTTTAACGGAAAATACAATTCTACATTCTCACATCTCCCAAAATATGGCTCGAGAAATTTTAATACTCTTACTGATTCATGCGTTGTAAATTTTCTTGAAAACAATTCTTTGATAAAAAATGTCATTCTGTAATCTGCTTTTAAAAAAAAAGGAGCAGGAGAATTCCTAAAGTCTATAATTAAGTCATAGTGATTATTTCCAAGTATCGTTTTGAGATGAAAAATTCCAGTTTTCTTATCCCAGATGTAATACTTTGAGAAGACTGGATTTCCTTGTACAAAAACTATAGATCTCGGACCAACTACAATATCGATTGAAGCATCCTTACATTTTTCTTTAATCAATTTGATTGCCGGAGAAATTAAAAAATTATCACCAATTGAACTTAAACCTATTATCAGTATTTTTTTTATACGGTCTACTCTATTTTTGGAAAATATAGGTGCCTTAAGTCTCATGGGTTTTATGATATCACATTTTAAAACAAGGTTGAACGATAAAAAGCCACTTTTTTCAAGATGCAGTCTAAAGAACATCTTTTATAAAAACTTATAAATCGGCTACAATTTTTTTTAAAAGTATGTACAAGCTTATAAAAGGTACAACTCTATTTTTGTACTTGGCAAAATAATCTGCCAGCAAGAAAATAAAAGTCGGCATAATATTACACCATTTTACCTTTCTAAAACACATGTTTTTGACAATTTCAGTTTTTTTTATTATACTTTTTTGTTCAAACGGGCCGCTAGCTCACCTGGCAGAGCACCGCCCTTTTAAGGCGGGGGTAGCAGGTTCGAGTCCTGCGCGGCCTATTTTTTTCATATCAAACCATAAAAAAACACCCGATTTAAAACAGGACTATTATTTAAACCTTATAGTCTTGAAAAATTTGTTCTGGGGAATAAAATAATTAAAGACGGAGAAAATCAAAATGTTTCATGGCCATGGCTTTCATAGAATGGGTAAATTTTCTGAAAATGCTGACGATGAAAGAAAAAGTAGTCTCCAGGTTTCAAGGCTTTTTGGGTATCTTAAACCTTATAGATACCAGGTTATACTAGCAATTTTCATTTCTATTTGTGCAACGGGTTTAAATCTTGCTCCGCCCCGAATTGTCGGAATAATTATAGATAGAGCAATAGCCGATAAAAATCTGACAGATCTGTTCATGTTATGCTTGGTGTTATTGGTTGTTCACATCATCGTAAATCTTTTAAACGGCGTAAAGATATTTATTACCGGCAGGCTCGGACAGAAAATTATCTACGATTTGTGGCAGCAGGTTTACAGAAGTATTCAACGACAACCTTTTAAGTTCTTTGATGAAAACCAAACAGGCAATATTATGTCAAGAATCACAAATGACATTACAGCAGTTGAAAGAGTAGTTGTTGATGGTCTTGATACAACTATCGTAGCTTTCTTGACACTGGTAGGTATATCTTACATACTTTTTTTGATGAACTGGAAACTTGCCTTAGTTACGATGATTCCTATACCACTACTAGCTTACATTGCGTATCTGATAACCACAAAAGCCCACGCGATATACAGAGAAGTTAGAAAAAAAATGGGTGAGATTAGCGCGCTTTTACAGGATTCTATCTCAGGGATAAGGGAAACTAAAAGCTTTGTCAGGGAAGATTATGAACTTAACAGGCTGAACGCCAAGAGTACCGAGTATATAAGAACAAATATTCAGGCGATAAAACTGTGGGCAACTTTTTCCCCTGCTGTTGTAATAACAACAACCCTGGGAACAATTTTGGTGCTTCTTTTTGGTGGCAGGATGGCAATTGTAAACCAAAATATTTCAACTGGTCAGATTGTTTCTTTCCTTTTTTATTTGAACATTTTTTATCATCCGATTCATCAGCTTAATATGGTGAATCACATGCTT
>JAMWCC010000122.1:0-3537 GCA_023818375.1 Candidatus Omnitrophota bacterium
TCTGCAAGATTATTGAAGGGCAAGCACCTGCAAAAAAATTATATGAAGATAAAGAAGTAGTCGCATTTTTTGATATAAACCCTCAGGCACCGATCCATATTCTTGTAATTCCACGCAGGCACATAAAAAATTTACTTGATGTTAATGAAAAAGATGCACCGATTCTTTCGAAATTGATTATGGTTGCAACAATGTTAGCAAAAAAACATGACATTGCCGAAACAGGTTACAGAATTGTAGTTAATACAAACAGAAATGCTGGACAGAGTGTGGATCATCTCCATATCCATATACTTGGTGGCCGTATTTTGGGATGGCCACCCGGTTAATTACTCCATCTATGAATATTGTAAATATTAAGCACTGCGTTATCGGCGGTTCAAAGTTGTGTATCATTGCTGGACCATGTGTTTTAGAAGATGAGTCAATGGCATTACAAATAGCTGAAAGTATGAAGTCCATAGCAGAGAAAATGGATACATTCTATATTTTTAAAGGTTCATTCGACAAAGCAAACAGGTCATCGATAAGCTCTTTTAGAGGACCTGGCCTTGATAAAGGTTTAAGAATTTTAGAACGTGTTAGAGACGAAATTGGAATTCCTGTTCTTACTGATGTTCACTGTGTTACCCAGATAAAAACTGTTTCTGAGGTAGTGGATGTTATTCAAATACCTGCATTCTTATGCAGGCAGACAGATCTTCTTGTAAATGCTGCAAAATCTGGAAGGGCTGTTAATGTAAAGAAGGGGCAATTTATGTCTCCTTGGGAAGTTGGAAATATTATAGAAAAATTATCGTCTTCTGGCTGTAGTAAGATTATGTTAACTGAAAGGGGTACTAGTTTCGGCTATAACAATCTCGTTGTGGATTTTCGTTCTTTACCAGTGATGCGTTCGTACGGGTGGCCGGTTATTTTTGATGGTACACATAGTGTTCAACAGCCAGGTGGACTTGGTAAATCTTCAGGAGGTCAAAGTGAATTTGTTCCACATCTTTGTAGAGCAGCAGTCGCGGTTGGTTGTGATGGAATATTTCTTGAGGTTCATCCTGAACCTGAAAGAGCCCTTTCAGATGGACCTAATATGGTAAAACTTTCTTCAGTAGAAACCCTTCTTAAACAAATTGTTGAAATCTGGAACTTAACAAAAAATATGGAAAAGCATCATGGAGAAAAAATTTAGTGATAAAAGGATACTAAAAGAGGCAAGAAGGGTTATTGATATTGAGATTGAAAATATTATTGGGGTTAGAAAATGCCTTGGCTCTGAATTTGTCAGAGCAATAAGGATGCTTGCATGTTGTAATGGCAAGGTTATTGTTACTGGAATAGGGAAAAGCGGGATTATTGGGAGGAAAATTTCTGCAACACTTGCAAGCACGGGCACTCCCTCAACGTTTTTGCATCCAGGAGAGGCAATTCACGGAGATCTTGGAATGGTATGTAAAAGCGATATCGTGCTTGCCATTTCAAACAGTGGAGAAACAGAAGAAATAGTCAGGATCATACCGTCCTTAAAGAAAATAGGAGCGCCAATAATTAGCATTACTTCGGAGCCAAAAAGTTCTCTCGGGTTGCAAAGTACAGTCGTTCTATGTACTGGTTCAATAAAGGAAGCGGATCCTTTTTCTCTCATTCCTACTTCAAGCACTACAGCTGCACTTGTTCTTGGGGATGCCTTAGCCATCACTCTTCTTTCAATTAAAGGATTTCAGAAGGAAGACTATGCCTTTTATCATCCTGGCGGAAATCTCGGTCGTAGACTTATGTTAAGGGTTAAAGATGTGATGCAGACCGGCAGCAAAATTCCAGTTGTAAATTGGAATAGTTCAATGGATAATGTACTTATGGAAATCAATAAAAAAAATCTTGGTTTTACTCTTGTGGTGGATGACAATCAAAAGGTTATCGGTATTATTACTGACGGTGATCTAAGGAGATTGCTTGTGAAAAAAAAAGATATCTTTGGTATGAAAGCGTTTCAATGTATGACACACAATCCATTAGGAATAGAGGAGGATAAACTGGCAGTACAGGCACTTGCAATTATGGAAGAAAAAGAAATTACATGTCTTGTTATAAGGGATAAAAACAATAGAGCAAGGGGTATTGTTCATCTTCATGATTTACTTGGAAAAAGGCAATTTAGCCAGGAAATATGAATGATATTTTAAAGATTAAGCTTGTTGCCACTGATGTTGATGGTGTGCTGACAAATGGAAGAATATACCACGACTTCAGCGGGCAACAGATAAAAATTTTTTCTATCAAGGATGGGCTGGCATTCAGAATGCTAAAAATTATAGGTATGAAAAGTGCTATTGTTTCGGGGAAAAAAGTTGGTTTCGCAAAAGCAAGATTTATTGATTTTGGGGTTGATTTTATCTTTGAAGACGTTGAAGATAAGCTCTCTGTGATAAAGAAAATTTGTGTTGAAAGTGGATGTCTAATGGATGAGGTTTTTTTTATTGGAGACGATATTCTCGATATACCTTTGCTAAAAGAAGTTGGTTTTTCAGCTGCACCTTTAGACGCAGTGGAAGAAGTAAAAAATATCGTTAAATATATAACAAAAAGCATTGGCGGTAATGGCGCTTTCAGAGAATGCGTGGAGATAATCTTGAAAGGGCAGGGTAAATGGGAAAGAGCATTGGAAAACTTATTTTAGTTTTTGTCTTGGCATGCTTGTTAGTATCAGGATGTGGCAAAAAAAAATCTGTAGGAAAACTTCATCCGACGGGTCAACTTTTGAAAGATTTTACAATGGAAGTTTTTGGTGATACATTCAAACTTACAATCACTGGTATTGCTGCAGAGAAAAAATCTTCTGAATCACAGGCTTCTGTTTCAGGTCCTACACTTGAGATTAAAAGCAAAAATTTTATAGTTGAAATTAAAACAGGTCCGAAGGGAACAGGTGAGGTTTTTCTTGATCCTGAGACACAAGGCATAACAAGGATTATAATCCAGAATAATGTTAATATATCCCAAAAAAATCCTGAAACAGGCCAGATTAATTTTTCTGCAAATTGTGATAAGCTGACATATCTGGAAAAAGAAGAGATAGTAATTATGGAAGGTTCTCCAAAAGTCCAGCAGGGTGAAAATATTTATAGGGCTGACCGCATCATCTATTCTTTTAGAGAAAATAGGTTGAGATTTGAGGGAAATGTACAGGTCAATTTTAGGAAAGGGATTTCTGGCAATTAACTTATTCTTCTTATTGTACGTAATGCCGTGTAAGGCAGAGTCTATTCGTATATGTGTTTGGGAAGGTACTCAAAAGCCTTCTCTTGAGCAGTACAGAGGTAAATATCGGGGACAGCTATCTCTTGTAAAGTATAATAAAAAGTATCTGATTATAAATGTGATGGATGTCGAGGAATATCTCTTTGGGGTTATTGGGAAAGAGATGGGTAATGACTGGCCATTTGAAGCATTGAAGGCACAGGCAGTTTGTTCAAGAACAATGGTCTATTATTATAAACAAATTGCGGCAAAGAAAAATTTACCATTTGATGTAAGTGACACCATGTA
>JAMWCC010000122.1:3547-22617 GCA_023818375.1 Candidatus Omnitrophota bacterium
GTGAAAGCTGTTGAAGAAACATCAAAGCAGGTTCTTGTTGGACGCAGCGATAAAAATGAGTATAATATAGTTCCGCCATTCTTCCACGCTTGTTGTGGTGGGCATACAAATTTTGCTTCAGATACGTGGGGTGAAAAATATGAACTGATAGAAGGTGTTGATGATCCTTATTGTTCGAATGCTCCGTTTTTCACATGGAGCAAAACATTTAGCAAAATTGATTTGAAATCAATTATTGGATTGGAGATTTCTTCAATCAGAATTATAAGCTTTAATAGAAGTGGTAGAGTTTTTCAAATAGAATTACAAGGACCATGGGGTAAAAAAATTATCAATGCTGATAGTCTGAGAATGATGACCATAAATAGGTCAACAACTTTTAATTCGAAAAAGAGTTTACCCAGTACCATGTTTACAGTTACACAAAAAGGCAACGATTTTGTTTTTAATGGCAGGGGTTATGGGCACGGAGTAGGTTTGTGTCAGTGGGGTGCGCGTAGAATGGCTGAACAAGGATGGGACTACACGGAGATTCTTAGACATTATTTCCCATCCCTTGTACTAGCTATATTGGAACCATCAGAAAGTGGATTGCTTAATATTTCGCAGGTAGAAATTATGAACAAGGGGGAGATATGATTTTTCATCTACAACCGGTTCATGTTCATCTTGACGCCGGTTTTGCAGACATTGCAGCTGAAAAATTTTCTCGTCTTGAGAGGTTTTTTCCAGACGATCCGGAGGTTTACCTCATAGTGAAGAAAGAAAAATTTGAATTCATCCTTGAAGCGAAAATTCAATGTCGAAAAACAAAAACATTTATGAAAACCAGGTCAAACAACCTGAATGCAGGTCTTGATGAATTGGTCGACAAATTAAAAAATTCTTTGAGTAAGGATCATGATAGAAGGCGCCACAAGAAAGGAAAAGATTCCATAAAAAATGAGGTGTACGCTTTTACAAGCGAAAGCGAAACAAAGGAGTGACTATGAAAATAAGTGAATTTATAAGCGAAAGGGAAATTTTGATTGGTATGAAGTCAACAGAGAAGGAGGCTGCTCTTGAAGAATTGTTAATTCTTTTGGAAAAGAATGGACTATTGCAAAACAGAAAGCAGGTTCTTGAGACATTAATTGAGAGGGAAAAACTTGGTTCAACAGGAATAGGTCAAGGAATAGCTGTCCCACACGCAAAGATCGATCAGGTAAAGGATCTTGTTTGTGCTCTCGGAATTTCAGAAAAAGGGGTAAATTTTGATGCACTTGATGGTGAACCAGTGTACATAATATTTCTTGTACTTGCACCAACGGGTGCGACAGGAATACACCTAAAAGCGCTTGCAAAAATTGCAAGACTTTTGAAAGATAAGGTTTTTAGAAACTATCTAAAGATGAGTAAAACACCTGAGGAGGCATATAGAATAATAAAGGAAGATGAAGAAAGATTGAACAGTGTAGGATGAGAGATGAAAAAATTTACTGGACTTCCTGTCTCGGCTGGAATAGCGATTGCAAGATTGTTTGTGCTTAAGAATGTTTTTCTGCTCCCACCAGAAAAGAAGATAGATGACAAAGACATTGAATCTGAGATTAAACGATTTGAAAATGCATTGAAGAATGCCGAAAGAGATATTATTGAGACCCAGAACAAGGTTGCAAATTCCATTGGAGAAAAATATGCCGAAATTTTTGCGGTACATTTGATGTTTTTGAAAGACAAATTTTTAAGGGAGCAGACAATACGTAATATAAAAACTGAAAGGGTCGAAGCAATACATGCATTTCATAGAACAATTGAACATCTGAGGCTACTCTTTGGGAAGTCAGATGGTGATCAGGGAAAGGACAAGAGGCGCGATTTACTTGATGTAGCTGAAAGAATATTTTCATATTTGAAGGAGGAGGAAAAGACAAGAATCTTTGATAGGCCTGTCATTGTTGTGGCAAGAGATCTTTCTCCTTCACAGACAGTCTCGTTTGAAAAAAAGTATGTGTTGGGTTTTGCCACAGAACTTGGAAGTGGAACATCCCATACTGCAATTATGGCAAAAGCACTTGAAATCCCAGCAGTTGTTGCACTTGGTGATATTCTACAAAAAGTTGAAGATGGTGAAGAAGCAATATTAGATGGTATCAGCGGGCAGTTGATAGTCAATCCGACTCCAGCAGTTATTAAGGAGTATGGAAAGAAGAAAGAAGAATTTTTGAAGCAAAAAAAATCTTTCTACCTGACAAGAAAATTGGTAGCAGAGACAGCAGATGGAGTGAGAATTAACCTGATGGCAAATATATCCCTACCGGAAGAGGCAATTACAGCACTGAAATATGGTGCAGATGGAGTGGGTCTTTTTAGAACAGAATTTTTGTTTCTCAACAGAAACGATCTACCTAGTGAAAATGAACAGTACGAATCATACAAGAAAGTTGCATCTATAATGGGTAAGAGAGAAGTTATAGTAAGAACCCTTGATATTGGTGGAGATAAGTTCGTATCATCATTCCAATCATCGATGGACTTGAATCCTTTCCTTGGTTGGAGGGCTATCAGATTCTGTCTAAGCAGAAAGGATATATTCAAAATGCAACTGAAGGCTATTTTGAGGGCAGGCTATCATGGCAATTTTAAAATTTTAATTCCAATGATTACAACCCTTGAAGAAATCAAAAAGACCCACGAAATTATTGAGGAATGTATTGAGGACCTTAAATCAGAACACAAACAATTCAGGAGACTTCCCGTGGGTATAATGATAGAAGTTCCAGCTGCAGCACTTCAATCAGAAGCATTTGCAAAAGAGGTTGCTTTCTTTAGCCTTGGAACGAATGATCTTATACAGTACACAATGGCGGTTGATAGAGTGAACGAAAGGGTTTCTTATCTCTATCAGCCATGTAATCCTGCGGTTTTGAAACTAATTTGTTCAACCATTGAAGCTGCTTCAAAAGCCGGGATTGAAGTTGGTGTTTGTGGTGAAACGGCGTCAATTCCTGAAACTGCCATATTTTTTGTTGGGAAAGGAATAAAGCATTTGAGTATGGCACCAGCAGCTATTCCATTAATAAAACAGATAATAAGAAAAGTTTCTTATGCCTGTGCTACAGAGCTTTCTGAAAAAGTTTTTGAATTTTCAACTCATGACGAAATTTTTGATTTTCTTAAAAGGAACATAGAAAAAATAAAATGATTCTTGAAAACAGAGATCTGATAAATAAGATTGATAAAAGTGACATGCTAAGTCTTCTTGAAAATTTTGATTCGCAGTGTTTGAAAGCATCTTCTATCGATGTGGGAAAAATATCTCCAGATGTTTTTGACCATATTATTTTTGCTGGTATGGGTGGTTCAGCAATAGTTGGAGATATATTAAAGCAGATCGTTGAAGTTCATTCCAAAATACCCTTCATTGTCCACAGGAATTATGGACTGCCTCCTTATGCCACAAGCAAAACATTAATTTTTACGGTTAGTTATTCTGGTAATACTGAAGAAACTTTAAGTGCTTTTAAAGAAGCGATGAAACTCGGTTGTAAAATCATATCGCTTTCAAGTGGTGGGGAGCTAGAGAAAATTTCAAAAAAACAAGGGATTAAACATATTAAGATACCGTCAGGGCAACCTCCAAGATGTAGCCTTGGCTATATGTTTTTCCCGCTGGCAAAACTTTTGGAAAAATTTGGCTACATCGAAAAAGTTAATACCATGAAAATCGTCGAAATGGCTAGAAGTTATGCGAAAATTTATGGTGTTGACTCAATGGAAAATAAAGCTAAAGAAATTGCTAAAGTTATGCACGGGAAAAATGTTATAGTCTATTCAGGCGAACTTCTTGCATCTGCAGCGCTGAGGTGGAAAACACAGATTGCAGAAAACAGTAAACAAATGACTTCTATAAATTTTTTCCCTGAGTTGAATCACAATGAGATTATGGCATGGAATTTCCCATTTTCAGTTTTGAAAAATTGTGTTGTCTTCCTTCTCCGTGATAAAGATGACAACGATCGGATAAGATTGAGGATGGATCTTACCATAAAGATAATAAGAGAAAAAGGAATTCAGGTGTATGAAGTGGAAAGTGAAGGGCAGGATATTGTTGAAAGAATTTTTTCTCTTATAATTCTGGGAGATTGGATAAGCTTTTATCTCGCACTTTTAAATGGTGTGGATCCAACGGAAATAAAAGAGATATCTTATTTAAAAAAAGAGCTTGCATCAACATAAAAGACAATATACAGGAGGATATATGAAAGAGTTTTATTTCACTTCTGAATCTGTGACAGAGGGACATCCTGATAAAATCTGTGACCAAGTTTCAGATGCCATCTTGGATGATGTATTGAGACAAGACAAGAAAGGTCGTGTTGCATGCGAGACGCTAGTGACAAGGGGTCTTTTGTTTATTGCTGGAGAGATTACAACAAAGGGATACGTTGAAATACCAAATATTGTTAGAAACCTTTTAAAAGAAATTGGATATGTCGACATGTCATATGGTTTCAATTATGATGCAAGTGCCATCATTACCGCAATACAGGAACAGTCACCCGATATAGCACAGGGTGTTGATATTGGTGGTGCTGGAGATCAGGGTATGATGTTTGGTTTTGCGGTCAACGAGACACCTCAGCTTATGCCACTTCCAATTATGCTGGCTCATGCACTTGTCAAAAGACTTGCTGAAATTAGAAAGAAAAAGATTTTGACATATCTTAGACCAGATGGTAAATCCCAGGTTACTGTAAGATACATAGATGGCAAGCCTGCAGAAGTAACAGCTATTGTTCTTTCTTCCCAGCATGACGAAGGTGTATCACAGAAAAAGATTAGGGACGATCTGTATCAGACAGTGGTTGAATATGCTATTCCAAAAGAGCTTCTATCAAAAAATTTTAAGCTTTTTGTAAATCCTACGGGAAGATTTGTAATAGGAGGACCTCAGGCAGATACAGGTGTCACTGGAAGAAAAATAATAGTGGATACATATGGGGGTTTTGGTAAACATGGTGGAGGTTGTTTTTCAGGTAAAGACCCAACAAAGGTTGATAGGACTGCTTCCTATTTTGCAAGGTACCTTGCAAAAAATATTGTTGCTTCTGGTGTCGCAGAAAAGTGTGAGATACAGCTTTCCTATGTTATTGGACAAAAACAGCCTGTCTCTATCATGGTTAATATGTTTGGAACAGAAAAGGTGCCGTCCTCTAAAATTATAGAGATAATAAGGAAGAATTTTGACCTTTCGCCAGCCGGGATGATAAAAAAGCTTAATCTTCTTAGACCAATTTTCAGAAAAACAGCATGTTATGGACATTTTGGAAGGGAAGAGGAAGAATTTACCTGGGAAAAAACCGATATTTCAAAATTTTTTGCTGAAGCACTTTAAAAGGGAATAAATTTGTCCAAAAAGATCGATTACGATATTAAAGACATAAAACTGGCAACTGAAGGTGAAAAAAGAATACAGTGGGCATTTCGGGAGATGCCAGTGCTTCAAATATTGAGAGAAAGGGAATCCTCTACCTTATTTAAGAATATGGTCATCGGTGCATGTTTGCACATAACATCTGAAACAGCAAACCTTGTTATTACATTAAAAAAGTGTGGTGCTAAGGTTTTTCTTACTGCTTCAAATCCCCTTAGCACCCAAGACGATGTGGCTGCATGTCTTGTTAGAAATTATGAGATACCTGTTTTTGGAATTAGGGGTGAAAGTATCGATAGGTATTACGAGCACATAAGACAGGTAGCCTTGAGAAAACCTGATCTTGTTATTGATGATGGAGCAGATTTGATTGTGTATTTACATAAGAATCCAGAATTTGCCATAAATGTTAAAGGTGCAACCGAAGAGACAACCACTGGTATCAATAGGATTAAAAATATTGAAAAAGATGGCAGGTTGCTTTTCCCAGTGATTGGAGTAAATAACGCTAAAACAAAATATTTATTTGACAATAGGTATGGAACTGGTCAATCAACGATTGATGGAATTTTGCGAGCAACAAATACCTTGATCGCGGGTAAAGTTGTTGTGGTTTGTGGATACGGGTGGTGTGGTAGAGGTATTGCAAAAAACCTGAAAGGGCTTGGTGCCAATGTTATCATAACCGAAGTTTCTCCACTTAGGGCACTTGAGGCAGTTATGGATGGTTTTCAGGTGATGAAAATCGAACAGGCAGCAAGTATTGGTGATATTTTTATAACTGCAACTGGAAACACGAATGTAATTTCCGAAAAAGCCTTTAATAAAATGAAGGATGGGGCAATTCTTGCAAACGCAGGGCATTTCAATGTAGAAATAGATGTCAAAAGTCTTGAAAAAATTTCTAAAAAAATATCAGAACCAAAACCCATGGTAAAGGAATTTTTTTTAAAGACCAAAAGGAGAATATATCTTCTTGCTGAAGGTAGACTTGTTAACCTTGGATGTGCAGAGGGCCATCCTTCTTGTGTAATGGATATGAGTTTTGCTTGCCAGTTTTTGAGTTTGAAACATTTTGTCAATAATTCAGATATTGAAAAAAAGTATCACGAAGTCCCAGAAGAGATTGATCAGAAGATAGCACTACTTAAACTATCAAGTATGGGTATTAACATTGACGAACTGACTGAAACTCAGAAGAAGTACCTTGGTTCCTGGAATTTTGATTGATGATCCGCATTGGTCTCACTGGAAGTTTTGGTTCAGGAAAATCAACAGTATTGGGGTTTTTCAAAAAAAGAGGTATTCCGGCGGTTTCCTGTGATGGCATAGTAAAGCAACTGCTTAAAACAAAAAAAATTAAGAAAAGAATTGAGGAAGTTTTTGGAAAAGAATATTTCACACAAGACGGAAAAGTGGATAAGAAAAAACTTGCAGCTCTTATTTTTTCTTCAGCAAAAGAAAGAGTGAAGCTTAACGGAATCATTCATCCCTATGTTTTTGAAAAATTGGAAAAACGACTTGACATATATAGAAAAAAGGGTAAAATTGCAGTGGTAATTGAAATACCACTTCTTTTTGAAACCCGGAGCCAAAAACTTTTTGATGTCATCATTTCAGTTTTTGCCCCTCGTAGTGTTATTAAAGAACGGTTGCAGAAAAAATATAGTCCAGAGGAAGTAGATATGAGATTGAAATCTCAGATGCCAATTAAAAAGAAAATCCGCATGTCCGATTATGTTATTGATAATTCAGGTTCAATTATTGAAACAAGAAAACAATTCGAAAAAATTCTTGAAGAAATAATAAGGAGGCATTTGTCATGGCAGAGGAAATAAAAGAATTAAATGTGAGTGTTTTGAAAAAGACTGCAATCTCAAAGTTGCAAAGGCTTGCCAGAGAGATGGGTGTCAATGGCGTCAGCGGGCTTACCAAGGAGGATTTGATTTACAAAATCATGCAGGCGCAGGCGGAGAAGAACGGACTTCTTTTTGGGGAAGGTGTTTTAGAGATTCTGCCTGATGGTTTTGGATTTTTGCGTTCGTCAAACCACAACTATCTTCCGGGTCCCGATGATATTTATGTTTCACCTTCTCAGATTAAAAAATTTGGTCTTAGGACAGGTGATACTGTTTCAGGTCAGATCCGACCTCCAAAAGAAAACGAAAAATATTTTGCCTTACTGAAGGTTGAAATGGTTAATGGCGAGGAACCTGAGAAAATTCAGGACCGAGTGCCTTTTGAGGAGTTAACACCGATTCATCCTAATAAAAGATTTATACTCGAAACAACCCCAGAGGAGATTACAACAAGGGTTATAGATCTTGTATGTCCAATAGGAAAAGGGCAGAGAGGTCTTATCGTTTCGCCGCCAAGAGCAGGGAAAACTGTAATACTGCAGAAGATTGCTAATGCAATAGCTACGAACAATCCAGAAGTTCATTTAATAGTATTGCTTGTTGGTGAAAGACCCGAGGAAGTTACGGAAATGAAGAGGTCAGTTAAAGGTGAGGTAGTCAGTGCTACATTTGATGAGCCTCCGGATAGACATGTACAGGTTGCGGAGATTGCCCTTGAGAGAGCAAAAAGATTGGTTGAGCACAAGAGGGATGTTGTTATTCTTCTTGATAGCATCACACGGCTTGCAAGAGCACATAATGTTCTGGTACCACATAGCGGCAAAATAATGACAGGTGGGCTTGAATCCAATGCACTTGACAAACCAAAAAGATTCTTTGGTTCTGCAAGAAATGTTGAAGAGGGGGGAAGCCTTACAATACTGGGTACAGCATTGATAGATACAGGAAGTAAAATGGATGATGTGATTTTTGAAGAATTTAAGGGGACAGGCAACATGGAAATAAATCTTGACAGGAAACTTTCTGATAGAAGGACTTTTCCAGCAATAGATATAAACCGTTCTGGAACCAGAAGGGAAGAACTGCTTGTTAATCCCGAAGAATTGCAGCTAATATGGCTCTTAAGAAAAATTCTAGCTCCTTTGAATCCTGTTGAGGCAATGGAACTTTTGATTTCAAGATTGAAATCAACCAAATCAAATATTGAACTTCTGATGAGCTTAAAACAGGCAAGAGATATAACACGGTAAAAGGAGGACTTTCATGGGTATGTGGATTGGAAGGGGTAGAAAAGCAAGAGTCTGCTACGGATTTGATGATATTTCACTTGTTCCAGGAAATGTGACAATAAATCCCCTGGATGTAGATATATCTGTGGAAATTGCAGGTAAAAAACTACAAGTTCCTATTCTTGCAGCAGCAATGGACGGGGTTGTTGATCCTAAGTTTGCAGTTGCTTTTGGTAGATTGGGTGGGCTGGCAGTACTTAATCTAATGGGTATTTATACAAGATATGAGGATCCTTATTCAGTCATAGAAGAAATTATTCAATGTCCTCAAGATAAATCCACTGCTTTAATTCAGAAGGTATATCAAGAGCCTATCAAGGAAGACTTAATAACAAGAAGGATTCAAGAAATTAAAAAAGAGGGAGTTTTGTGTGCTGTTAGTTCAATACCACAGTATGCTGAAAAATTTGGTGCTATATCTCAGGAAGCTGGAGCAGATATATTTGTTGTTCAATCAACAGTAACGACTGTCAGGCACATTTCAAGTACATATGAACCCCTTGACCTTTATAAGTTTTGTAAATCAATGAAAGTTCCTGTGATAACTGGTAATTGTGTTACATATCAGGTGGCACTGGAATTAATGGAGACAGGAATCGCTGGACTACTTGTTGGAATTGGTCCTGGTGCTGCCTGCACTACCCGGGAGGTTCTTGGGATAGGTGTTCCCCAGGTTGCTGCAACCTGTGATTGTGCTGCAGCCAGAGATTTTTTCTATAAAAGAACTGGTAAATATATACCCATCATCACAGATGGGGGTATGATAACAAGTGGTGATATATGTAAAGCCTTTGCTTGTGGTGCAGACGCTGTAATGGTTGGTTCTGCATTTGTGAGATCCAAGGAGGCTCCAGCAAAAGGTTATCACTGGGGTATGGCAACTTCTGATGAAAATCTACCAAGAGGAACGAGAATTAGATTGGGAACTACAGGGTCAATAAAACAGATACTTTTTGGTCCATCAAATACAGACGACGGTTCGCAAAATTTGGTGGGTGCTCTTCGTCTTTCAATGGCAAGTCTTGGTGCAAGAAATATAAAAGAAATGCAACTTGTAGAAATTGCTATAGCTCCTTCTATAAAAACAGAAGGTAAAATTTACCAGGTTGCTAAAAAACAGGCGATGCTTGGAAAATGAAGGACTTTGTTCATCTCCATCTTCATACAGAGTATAGTCTTTTGGACGGGATGTGTCGTATTGAAGAAATTACGAAACTTGCCCACCAGTATGGAATGCCAGGAGTTGCAATTACAGATCACGGTGGTTTGTTTGGGGTAATTCATTTTTATGAAAGTGCCTTGGAAAATGGAATAAAGCCCATTATTGGATGTGAGATGTATATGGCGCCTGGTAGTCGTTTCGAAAAAAGAATTAATGAGAAAAAAGAATACGCTTATCACCTGACAGTTCTGGCAGCTGATAATAAAGGGTATGAAAACTTACTTGAGTTGTCAACCCTTTCATATGTTGAAGGGTTCTATTACAAACCAAGAATTGATAAAGAATTGCTTGCAAGGTTTTCCTCAGGTTTGATCATCTTAAGCGGTTGTTTGCAGGGAGAAATAAACCAGATGCTTATAGCGAATGAAGAAAAAAAAGCCCTTTCTGCGATAAATTGGTATCTTGATGTATTTGGTAGGGAAAATTTTTATCTTGAGATTATGGAACTTGGAATACCGGTTCAGACACAGGTTAACAAGAAAATCATAGAGATAGCGAAGAAAAATAACATAAAGCTTGTTGCTACAAATGACTGCCACTACAAAATGAAGGAAGATGCATTTGCACATGAAATTCTTCTGTGTATCCAAACAGGCGCAAGTATAAATGATGAAAAAGAAAAAAGATTAGCATTCCCAACTGATGAGTTCTATTTTAAGACACCAGAACAGATGTTTCATCTTTTTGCTGAGGTTCCAGAAGCATTGAAGAATACCATCGAGGTTTTTGAAAAATGCAATGTGGTGATGGATTTTTCAAAACATCACATTCCTTGTTTTCCGGTTCCGAATGGAATGTCTGATTCTGATTATTTAGAAAAACTTGTTCGCAAGGGCCTAAAGGAAAAATTCAATATAGATGATACAGAAAACCAGGATAATGAAATTAGCAAACGCCTCAAATATGAAATGGACGTTATTAAGAAAATGAATTTTTCAAGTTACTTTCTTATAATTCATGACATAGTCAATGAGGCAAAAAGGAGAAAAATTGCAGTTGGACCTGGGCGTGGCTCAGGAGCAGGAAGTCTTGTTGCATACCTGCTTGGCATTACAGAACTCAATCCGTTGAAATATGATCTATTATTTGAAAGATTTCTTAATCCAGAAAGAATTTCAATGCCGGATATCGACCTCGATTTTGATGATACGAAACGGGATCAGATAATCGATTATATTAGGAAAAAATACGGCGAAAAGAATGTTGCCCAGATAGCAACATTTGGAACCATGGGTGCCAGAGCTGTTGTTAGAGATGTTGGCAGGGCATTAAAAATGAGTTTTTCAGAAGTAGACAAAATTGCCAAGCTTATTTCACCTGAACAGGGTGTTTCATTGAAGGAAGAGATTGCAAAAAATCCTGACATAAGAAGACTAATGTCAATGGACGAAAGGGTGAAAAAACTTTTTGAAATTTCACTTTCGCTTGAAGGATTGGCAAGACACGCTTCAACACACGCAGCTGGTGTAATTATTACTGATAAGCCAATATATAAGTATGTTCCGCTTTTCCGTGGTTCAAAGGGTGAATTGAGCAGTCAATTTGAAATGAAAAGTATAGAGAAAATAGGACTACTAAAAATTGATATTCTTGGACTCAAAAATCTTTCATTAATTGAAGAAACAAAAGACCTAGTTAAAAAAAGGCGCAATATTGAGATATTAGAGTTTCCTGAGAATGATAAAAAAACATTTGAGATGTTGGGCAGGGGTGAATCTGTTGGATTGTTTCAACTGGAAAGTTCCGGCATGCAGGATCTTTTAAGAAAGATTAAACCAAAAGTTCTTGAAGACCTTATTGCTATCCTTGCGTTGTATCGCCCAGGTCCCATGCAAAGTGGTATGGTTGAGCTCTATATCAAAAACAGGTTAGACCCCTCAAGGATTAAGTATGACCATCCCGCCATGGAACCAATTTTAAAATCAACTTGTGGAGTTATTGTTTATCAGGAGCAGGTAATGAAACTTGCAGGTGTAATTGGCAATTTCTCTATGGCAGAGGCAGATATTTTACGCAAAGCGATGGGTAAGAAAGATCCAGAACTTCTGGAAAAACAGAGGGAAAAATTTATAAAAGGTGCGAAACAAAATGGAATAAGACAGGAGATAGCAGATAAAATTTTTGATAGCATGGCAAAATTTGCGGGTTATGGTTTTAATAAATCCCATAGTGCCTGTTACGCTACGATTGCATACCGTACTGCGTACCTAAAGGCAAATTATCCCCTTGAGTATATGACAGCACTTTTAAATAGTGAAATTGGGAATGAAGATAAAATAAGACAATATGTTGAGGAAGCAGAACGGATGAATATATGGGTACTGCCGCCTGACATTCAGGAAAGCCAGGAGAAATTTTCAATTATCGGCAATGACATACTTTTCGGTCTTGCAGCGATAAAAAACGTAGGACAATCTGCAATTCAGGCAATACTGGAAGCAAGAAAAGAAGGTAGGTTTAAATCTTTGTTTGATTTTTGCAAAAGGGTAGATCTGAGACTGATAAATAGGAAAGTTATAGAGAGTCTTATCAAGGCGGGTGCATTTGATTCTTTCGAGGTACCAAGGTCTCAGCTTTACGCATTGATGGAAGAAGCTATTGAACAGGGTTCGAAGATTCAGAAACTTAATGCAGGCGGACAACTTTCAATATTCTCAAAAAGTGAAAAAATAATTCCCCCATCGATACACAAGGCTATTTCTGAACTACCAGAGTGGCCAGAAGCAAAACTTCTTTCTTTTGAAAAGGAAATGCTTGGTATCTATAGAACAGGTCATCCACTTGAAAACTGTCGTGAAATGCTTTCAAACTTCGTTGATGCCTGGAGTAATCAAATAAATAAGTTGACAGAAGGAGTAGAATACTGGTTTGGTGGACTTATTCAAAATATTAAAAGGATGTCAAACAGAAAAGGTGAAAAAATGGCTGTGGGGGATCTTGAGGATTTGTATGGAAAAGTAGAGGTGGTTTTCTATCCCAAGGTATACGAAAGTATTTCAAGCCTATTAAAAATTAGTAACATTGTTTTTGTAAAAGGAAAAGTGGAACACAGATCAGAACGTAGTAGGATAATAGCAAATGATGTCGCTACAATAAATACGATTCTTGAAAAGCATGCAAAGAGTCTTACTATAAAAATTAATGTTAAAGCTGGAAGGGATGTCCTTTTCAAGCTAAAAGAGATTTTAAATGAGTACCGTGGTGTATCACCAGTTTTCATAATGATAGTGGACGAAAATGGAAGTTATGTAAAAGTGAAATTGAACAATTTGCAGATTGCCATTGTACCTGAATTGCTTGAGAAACTGGGTAAACTTCTTGGGAGTGATTTTTCAATAAATTAAGTATGGAACAAATTGTAAAAACTCTTAAGTGGAAAGGAAATTATCTTCAGATTATTGACCAGTCATTTCTACCAATAAAAGAAAAATATATTAAGCTTGACACAATTGAGAAGGTCTATGATGCAATAAAAACCTTGAAAATCAGAGGAGCACCTGCGATCGGTCTGGCAGCATCTTTTGGTTTATTATTGGCTGCAAAGAAGGCTTCCACGATGGATAAAAAAAGATTTATGGATGAAATGGCGAAAGCGATAAGATTCATTAAAAGCTGCAGACCCACAGCATTTAACTTATTTTACGGAATAGGCAGGTTGCAATCAATTATTGAAAACTCCCAACTGGATCCACAGCAAATAACCAAAAAGATGGAAGATGAATGTAAAAAAATGTTTGAGGAAGATTTAAAAAGTTGCACTTCTATCGGTGAATATGGTGAAAGTATTTTGAAAGATGGGATGAGAGTACTTACCCATTGTAATGCAGGTGGTCTTGCCACTAGTGGAATAGGGACTGCGCTTGCTCCAATATATCTTGCAAAAAGAAAAGGTAAGGAGATTACAGTATTTGTAGATGAAACAAGACCTGTATTACAAGGTGCCAGACTCACAATGTGGGAATTAAAAAAAGCTGGTGTTAAAGCTATATTGATATGTGACAACATGGCAGGATTTCTTATGCAACAAGGAAAGATTGACCTTGTAATTACAGGTGCGGACAGAATAGCAAAAAATGGTGATACCGCAAATAAAATAGGTACCTATTCGATTGCTGTTCTGGCAAATTATCATAAAATTCCGTTTTATGTTGCTGCACCCTATTCAACATTTGACTTTTCAATTTCTGATGGATCAGGTATTCCTATTGAATACAGAGATCGCGAAGAAGTAAAACGTATTATGGGGCAGGTCATTTCACCGGATGATGTTGATATTTATAATCCTGCATTTGACATAACGCCCCATAATTTGATTACAGCCTTTATTACCGAAAAAGGTGTATTTTCTCCAGATCTCTTGACAAACATAAATTTTTAAGTTAATATTATTTTCCCGGCAACCATAGCCGAGGGGAAACACCCGTTCCCATCCCGAACACGGTCGTTAAGCCCTCTGGCGCCGATGGTACTGTCCGCGCGAGCGGGCGGGAGAGTAGGTGTTGCCGGGATTTTTATTGATCTGTGTGGTGTTTTATGACCTTTCCTTCAACCATAAAAACAACATCTTCACAGACGTTGGTAGAGAGATCTGCTATTCTTTCAAGATTCTGTGCTATTCTAAGTAGATGCAACGATCTTTCTATTGTGGTTGGATCATTGATCATATAGGTAACTAGTTCTCTTAGAATTTGATTCCTTAAATTGTCAACATCTTCATCTCTTTTACACACCTGTTTTGCAAGCAATGAATCCTGATCAATATAAGCTTTTAAGCTATCTCTCAGCATTTTTACGGTTAGCTCCGCCATCCTTGGAATATCTATTAGTGGTTTTACCTCTGGTCTTTCGATCACAACTAATCCCCCCCCACAAATATTAACTGCATGGTCTCCCATTCTCTCTAGATCATTGTTTATTTTCAAAATCATTAAAATTGTTCTCAGATGAGATGCTTTTGGAGCAAACTGAGCTATTGTTTCGATACATAGTTCCTCTAATTCCAGCTCAAAACTATTTGTCTGTGGTTCATCAATTTCTACAACATGCTTAAGCAGCTGGGAATTCTTTTTCAACAATCCTTCAATGCTGTCCTCTATCATTTTTTCAGTCAAGAGTGAAAATTCAATAAGTTTTTGTTTAATTTCCTGAAGACGATTCTCAATCATGGTTTTGCTCCTTATCCAAATTTTCCTGTTAGATACTCCTCAGTTTTCTTATTTTCCGGGGCTGTGAATATTTTTTTTGACGGTCCGAATTCCACCAGTTCACCAAGATATATAAATGCGACATAATCTGAAACCCTTGCTGCCTGTGCAATATTGTGGGTGACTATAAGTATTGTTACACTTTGTTTCAATTCTTCCATCAACTGCTCAATTAGCAGTGTTGATTTTGGGTCAAGTGAAGATGTTGGTTCATCCAGCAATATTATATCAGGATTCATTGCTAGTGCTCTTGCTATACAAAGTCTCTGTTGTTGTCCTCCTGATAAAAACGTACCTTTTCTATGAAGGTTGTCTTTTACTTCTTCCCAAAGGCCTGCCTTTTGAAGAGAATTAAAAACAATCTGGTCTTTCTCCTCTTTTTTTAATTTAATCCCGTTAAGTATAAATCCTGATAGAACATTATCGTAGATACTCATTGTCGGAAACGGATTTGGACGTTGAAACACCATTCCAATTTTTCTTCTTACAATTATCGGATTCATTGAATAAATGTCTTGCCCATGAAGTAATATTTTTCCTGAATAAACTGCTCCAGGTGAAAACTCATGCATTCTGTTGATGCATCTGATTAAGGTTGTTTTTCCACAACCAGATGGACCCATAATCGCGGTTATTTTATTTTGTTGAACAGAAAAACAGATGTCTTTTAGAACAAGACATTGTCCAAAACCAGCGCTGAATTTATCAATCTTTAAAATTTCACTTTCCATTTTCTTGAAATAATTCGTGAAAGAAGGTTGAATCCAAGAACAATTATGAGTAAAACGAGAGACGCTGCCCATGCAATTTTATGCCATTGTTCATAAGGACTTGTTGAATAATTAAAGACCACCAATGTAATTGTATTCATTGGTTTTGTAATGTTCAGGTTCATAAATGGATTACCAAAAGCCGTAAACAACAATGGTGCTGTTTCTCCTGCTATTCTTGAGATTGCAATTAATATTCCTGTAATAACACCACTTAAACCAGCAGGGAAAATTACTTTAAGAATTGTTCTGTAATAAGGGACACCTAATGCAAAAGATGCTTCCTTTAAACTATAAGGTATCATTGCAAGGGTTTCTTCAGTTGATTTGATAACAACAGGGAGCATAATAATTGCTAGAGCTACACCAGCAGAAAGTGCAGAAAATGATTTCATTGGTTTTACAATCCAAAGATAGGCAATTATTCCTATTACTATGGAAGGGATGCTTGCAAGAATATCTACACTTACTCTCATAATTTCTGCCAACAAATTTTTCCTGTTTTCTGACAGGTATATGCCAGCAAAAATTGCGAAAGGAGTAGCTATGATGAATGCTATAAAAACAATGATGAAAGTGCCTACAATCGCATTGGATATTCCGCCACCCTCAACACCTACAGGTTTTGGTAGGTGGATAAAAAAATCAAGGTTTATCGATAGCGCACCATTTCTAATAATAAAACCTAATATCAAAAATAATGGAAGGCACGCAAGAAATGCAAGAATTACTACAAGGAAACTAAAGATTTTGTCTTTTAGAATCCTTATTCTCAAGTTGTCCATATTTAAAAAATCCTATTAAGAATGAATTGCAAATTTCCTTATTATAATTTTGCCAGCGATGCTTATTACTGTTGTTACAATAAAAAGCACTACCCCAATACCTATCAAACTTGAAAAATGAAGATCTTTTATTGCTTCTGCAAATTCATTTGCAATTATTGAAGCCATTGTGTTTGCTGGAGAAAAGATGTTTTTAGGCATCATATTAGAATTTCCAATTACCATTGTTACAGCCATTGTTTCACCTATCGCTCTGCCAAGTGCCAAAAGTATTCCAGCAGTAATTCCAGATTTACAATAGGGCAGTATAATGTGTCTAATTACCTCAAATCTTGTTGCCCCAAGGGAATATCCTGCTTCTTTTATTTCCGCTGGAACCATTTCTATAACCTCTCTTCCGAGAGATGCAGAAAATGGAATAATCATTATAGACAAAACTATAGAAGCTGTAAATATTCCGACACCATAAGGTTCAATCCCTGTCTTAATTTGTATGTATCTTACGATTGGTACTATTAAAAACAGTCCAAAAAAACCATAAACAACGGACGGAATGCCTGATAATAAATCAATTGAATTTTTTAAAAATCCTGCAAAAAAGGATTTTTCCTTAATAAATTCACCTCCAAGATAAAGCGAAATGGCAAGAGAAAAGGGGATAGTAATAGTTAGTGCAAGAAAGGAAGTTAACAATGTTCCTACAATAAATGGTAATGTTCCATACTGTTCAAAAACAGGGTCCCAAACTTTTCCTATAAAAAATTTAATCCCAAAAGTCTTAAATGAAGGAATAGAATTTGCGATTAGAGATATCAATATCATAACTGTCATCACGAGAATAAATAAACCACATATCAGAACAATTTTTTTAAAGATAAAATCTGGCATTATGTCATTGATTCCAAAAGCTGCTTTTACCCTTGCAAACCACGACCAATCAGGATTTGTGTGGCATATTGTTTTATTGTTTTGTTGTTTGTTGTTTTCCATTTTTGCCTTAAGGAAGCATTATAACACAAGACACGAATTAAAAAAAGAGGACCCCGGATTATCGGGGTCCTCTTTTTTATGTCATTTAATTCATAATTTTTTTGCCATTGTAAGTTATAGACTTGATAAGACTTTCAGCCTTTTTTATAGCTTCTTTTGAAAGGGGAGCATAGTGAAGTTCCTGTGTAAACTTTTGTCCTTCATGGACCATCCACCACAGTAAATCAACAAGTGCTTTTGCCTTTTCATATGATCTGTTGTTGTAATTTTGTTCTTTATAAACAAGGATCCAGGTGAAACCACTTATGGGATAACCATCCTTTGCTTCAGTGTTTGTTATCATAACCCTCATGTCGTCTGGTAGTTTTATATCTGCTGATGCGCTTGTACTTACAAGTGATGGTTTGATAAATAAACCACTTTTGTTCTGAAGTGTTGCAAAAGGGATTTTGTTTGCAAGGGCATAAATCAATTCTACATAGCCGATTGAAGCCGGTACCTGCTTTACCAGTCCTGCAACCCCAGGATTTCCTTTTCCACCAAGGCCACAGGGCCAGTTTACTGCAGTCCCAGTACCAACTTTGTTTTTCCATTCTTCACTTATTTTGCTGAGGTAATCAGTGAAGATATAGGTTGTTCCACTTCCATCAGATCTATGGACAGTAACAATATTCATGTCAGGAAGCTTTGCTTTTGGATTGAGCTTTTGGATTTTTGGGTCATTCCATTTTTTAATTTTACCGAGAAATATATCGGCAATCAGCTCTGGTGTAAGCATCAACTGGTCCACACCGCTAAGGTTATAAGCCAGTACAACTGCTCCCATGCAAATTGGGATATGCAGTATTTCTCCCATTTCTTTTAGCTGTTGATCTGTGAGGAATGCATCTGACCCACCAAAGTCGACAGTTTTGGCTGTAAGCTGACGTATGCCACCGCCTGAACCGATTGCTGAATAGTTAATTTTTATACCCCTTTCCTTATGGTATACATCAAACATCTTTGAATAAAGCGGATATGGAAATGTTGCGCCTGCTCCTGTAAGTTCTGTTGCATATGCCTTTGTTATCATGCCCAGAACCAGGGCAAATACTCCTAACTTTACCAGAGTTTTTAGAATCTTTTTCATAAAAACCTCCTTTTTTTATTTAGTACCTTATTTGAACCTGTGAAAACCATTCATTGCTGTTGGTTTGTGTTTTACCGCCTTTATCGTCATTTCTCCATCTGTAGTTTGTGCTAAACTTCACATTTTTACCCATGTACCAGTTTAAACCGGCTGTGAAAATACTCTGAGTGTCTTTTGCTTTATTTGTGTCTGGGTCATATACTTCGTATTTAACAACAGGCTCAAGGGCATGATCATTTTCAAGATTGAAGCCGTATGCCATCTGAACAAAATAACCATCGCTTTTTGTTGCTTTTTGTCCTTTCTTTTTAACTTCCTGATTGAGATATTCTGCAAGTGCTTTGAAATTTTTGTACTGATATCTAAGCATAAATTCGTTCCTTGTCCGTTTTTTTTTATCATTATC
>JAMWCC010000125.1:0-17087 GCA_023818375.1 Candidatus Omnitrophota bacterium
GATTATCCAGTATTAGCCCACCTTTCGGCGGGTTATCCTGGTCCTGAAGGTAGGTTACCCAGGTGTTACGCACCCATCCGCCGCTTTCCCCCAGGAAATTCCGCTTGCGCAAAATTCCCTGAGTTCGTCGCACGACTTGCATGTGTTAGGCACACCGCCAGCGTTCACCCTGAGCTAGGATCAAACCCTCAAAATGGAATTTTTGGTCTTTACACAACCAGGGTTTACACTGTTCCAGATTTTCAAAGATCTCTTTGCGGTATTTAAATTATACCCGCTTATGCACCAGTTGTCAATACTTCATCTGACAAATTACTTCGCAGGCGCCTCTGGAGCTGGCTCCTCACCTGGTGGTGGAGGCGGTGTTGGACCACCTTCCATACCTGGAGGTGGTGGTGGAGGAGGCGGTGCCTTCTTTGGCATTGCCTGCTTAATAATAAAGAACAGCGCCACCAAGATAATAATGATTAAGATGGCTACTGCTGCTGGATTGCTCTTTTTTTGTTCTGCCATTTTCTTATTCACCTCCTTTCATCAACTAACCTGATAAAATCGGTTTATGTTTTTACATTTCATAAAATTGGTATATAGTTAATCACCATTTTGAATTTTGTCAAGTCCTTGTATAAGATGGGTACATAGGTACCACTTTTTTGTGTTTTTACCCGGGGGAATAATGTTGTATCACCAATCGGATACCACAGCCGATTAAAAGAAAATCAGCCGTATTAAAACAACTGACGCTCTTATACTTTGAAAAAACAATCCCTCTACATTTTTATTTTTAAGCTGTGCTACCCTTTTGTTTCGCATCTTTCAACAATCACAGGGTGTTAACTATGTGGCTCTTCAGAGCATCAGTAATTTAGTCCAATTTCAATTTTGCCACCAGGTTTTTCAATTGTGATGGTTTCATTTTCAAAAAAGCATTTGGCACCAATAATTCTCTTTGGAATCCTTTTTTCTGGATGCGGTATCCTTAATACAATTTTTGGTTTTCCTTCACAAAAAACTCCAGCAATGATTCTATCATTTTTTAAGTCTGATAAAACAAAAAGCGATAACCTGCCAAAATATGTTGCAAGATTTTCTATGACTATTTTTTTACCATCTTCAAGCCATCTCCTTGGAATCCCTGGCAACAAATACAAAGTGTCTTCGTCTTCCATGCACAGCATCCATCTTGTCTCCATCAAAAACCATGCCTCTTCATGCGTCTTGTGGGGACTGGCATAAAAAAAGTGTTCCCAGAAAGAACCTGTTTGCCTGTCAATAAGCGCAGGAAAGCAATTGTAATATGCCTTCAAAAAACTATTTATTTCTCCCCTTCTCAGGTGAATTTCAGGATGCCTGCTGTAATATGGCTGGCTGAATGCAACGTTCCGCTTGTAGAAAATTTCTGTGTGATATCTGACAAGAAAATCAGATGCCTGTTCTTTTGGCTCAAGAACTTCCTGAAAAATCAAGTAAAGCGGACCAAGCATACTGTCCCTTGCAACAAATGTTCCATGAGTGTACCATCTTCCGCCATTGATATAATGAACAAGCAATCCATCGTCTTCTGGCCATGGTGGACAACTGGGCACCCATGTTCCATCTCCGAGCGGAACCACAGGAGAACGAGCCATGGCAGAAAAAAACGATTTCCTTATGTTTTCCTTCAATTCTTCAGCCATCTTTCTTATTTCCTTTGATGCGCTATCTCCTATTGCTTCAAGCATTTCTGATGACCTCTGGAGTCCAAGATATGCATAACCATTGAGCATAAAAGCATGATATGGATCTTCAGGATCAGCAACCTTTCCATCAATCATTCCATATCCTTTCCCAGTAAATTCATCCCGCTTATTTTTTTCAATCCACTTTGAGAGATAATCAACTGCCTTCAGAATGGAATTTCTAATTTTTTTCACCCATTTTGTATCTTTTGTATATCTGAAGTGTTCTCCCATACACCATAATGCTGCACCTGTTTCAAGCATATAACCGCCGAAATTTTGCATAAATCCATCTTCATGTTGTTTTTCAATAAAATACTGAAGCGCGCGCTCAGCAAGTTTGTGCCATGCCATTGTGTCAAAAAACTGAATAATAGGAGAACTTTCAGAACCAATAGGACAATACCTTCCGATGCATGCACTCACAGGACCATCTGGTTCAATACCATAAGCAATAAGATCAAGATGTAGAATCCCTGCGTAAATCATATCCTCGATTCTTTTTTCTGGGATTTCAATTCTTGCGCAGCTTTCTAATTTTTCTCTCCAGAATTTTCTGCACTCAATCAATTTTTCTTCAAAGGATTTTTCTAAAAGTTTTTTTGCCCGTTTTTGAGAAATTGGCTTGTGTGGTATCCTGATTTCAAGTTCTGCACTCTGTCCAGGCAAAAGAAAAGATGTGAATTCTTCCTGTTCAAGCAATCTTCCTTCAAGTAAAGAAACCGCGAAAACTTTGTCTGTTGAAAAACAGGACATTCCATTTTCAAATACATATGGAATATTCGGTGCAACTGTCTTGAAGTATGCGTACGCTGGAAAATTCTTCGTATTGGTTGCTTTTATTTTTAAAAACAGCACTGTTTCTTCTTCTCTATTTATTTCACTATCTTTCAGCCGATCAAATTCATCCTGCTGCTTTGCTGTAAACATATGTCCTGCACCAAATCCGTCAGCAACAAGAAAGTGTGTTCCCCTGAGATTTTTCATAGAAAGTCTTGTTTTTTCAAGGGAAACAAACATTACAAAATCATAGACAATGCCTTCATCTTCAAGTTTTCCACAAAGTATCGGAAGTCGTCTATCTTCAAGGTATCTTTCAAGTTCCTGGCTGCAACCAGAACCCCTGCCAAAATTGACTGAATATGAAATTTCATTGCCTAACCACTTTTTCATGTTCTCATCAAGATTTTCAAACTCAGGAACAGTTACCCCAAACCCATGGTACTTTGGTATAATGTTGAGTGTTGTTCTGTCAGGGTCCGGGAAGACTACTTCAAAGATTCTTATATCCCTGCTTATTCCAAGCCAGGTATTGCCACGAAGTTTCCTTGCCTTTGCCTCAACAAGTTCATAAGTCTCTTCAGGAGAATTTTCCATCTCCTTCAGTTTGCTTAATCCTGCCTTTTTCCTGATATCTCTTTCGATTTCATCATAGGTTCTCTGATCCTGAGTTTCGGTTACTATAATCCCATATTCAGGGATAAAGATTGGAAATTCAGTGCAGACATGTTCAACAAAAAAGCTGAATGGATTTTCTTGAGCAACAACATTAACAATCGTTCCGTGGCTACCATTTTTCTTTTTGTTTTCAACATCAATCCTGAGTCTTTTTTTTCCATCGGCGAAAAAATCATAGACATTGCCCTTTAAAACTGTTGAATCTAATGAAATCCTCAATAATTCTCCATTTTTAATCAGAATCTTGCCACTTTGTTTTCCATTTTTCCAGATTAATGAAATTTTTTTCATATTTGCCTCCATCATTTTATTTCTGTTTGGTTTATTCTATTCTATTTTGTGAAGAATTGCTAACAACTGGAGTAAGGATTAAAATAGTTTTTATGAAGAGCGAGATTTTAAAAGAGATTGAGATATCGATAAGAAGACTCCGCCAGATAAAAAAATCCCCCAGCATTACATTGAGCAGATTATCGAAGAAATTAGAAAATCACAAAAGATATTTTTATGGGGGCTTGGAAGAAGCGGTATGATGGCGAGAGCCTTCGCTATGAGATTGCGACATCTTGGTCTGGAAAGTTACTTCATTGCAGGACTGTGTCCGCCTGTTAGCAAAAATGACTTATTGATAATTGTCTCAAAAACAGGAAAATCAAAGATGTTGTATCCACCAATAGAAACAGCCAAAAAGTCAAAAGCAAAAACAATCTGTATTACTGCAACAAAAAATAACCTTACGAAAATCTGCGATAAATGTCTAATTTTCAATCTTACAAAATCGATCCAGTTTGGTGGTTCACTTTTTGAGCAGGTAGTACTTATCTTTTTTGATGAACTTATTGAAAGCTTTAGAAGGCAGATGGGTATTACATTCAAGCAGATGGAAAGAAACCACGCAAACTGGGAATGAATATGAAAACATTGGTACTCTGCGACACCGGTGACTTTGTTGGTTATCAAAGGTTTGAAAATTCAATTCTCAACTGTCTTGATTTTTATCAATTTTTATATCAGCCCATAGACATATCATATACCCTGATTGACAGCATTGAGCTTGATGATGTTAATCTTATGATAATTGCTCAGGAAGGTACAGGAAAAAAACTCGGTCCAGCTGACTGGAGAATAGTCTTCAAAAATGTCTCTTCCGGAATGGGACTGGTCATTTTTGATGGCATGATTAATTCCTATCAGGAGTTTATTTCTCAGTACACTGGTTTATCTGAATTCATAATTGGAAAAACAAACGAAATTATACTTGAGGAATCTTGGATTAACTCTATTTCTGCAGAAAAAATCATTAGATTAAAAGTGCCTGTGCTTGCCAGTTCTCCATCATTTATGGATGGCAACTGGCATGTTTTTTTGCGTGATCATCAACTCAATCCTATTGGTATGTGGAGAAACCTTGGAAGAGGAAAAATTTCAATTTTAAGTATCTCTCAAAGTATCTGGCACAAAAGTTGCCTTGGGCATGCAGGTGGTTTTGACAGTATCTTCTGGCGTACACTTGTTCACACAGCAAAAAAACCCTTTGTTTTCAAAGGAGTCCCACCATTTATAACATGCAGGATAAATGATGCCACAGGTAAATCAGAATGTAATTCTCCTATAAAAAAATTTGCTTATGCCTCAATCCTAAGTGAAGCTGGTTTTATTCCTCATATTGGGCTGTGCATCAATGAAGTTAAACAGGATTCGTTCTCACATATCCGACAATTACACCACCAGGCAAAGGCAGAATTTTCAGCCCATGCTTTTTATCAGACATCACACGATAGAGACCCATCAATCTATTTAGGAAGCGATGGCAGAGAGTTTTCCTTTGAACAACTTGAGACAAATTTTAAACAAATTGACAAATTTTTTTCAAGCCTCAGTATAAATGTGGCAAAAACAATCAATGCCCACAGATCCCAGATTGGTTACAATTCAATTGGTTTCTTTAAGTCGCGGGGACAACTTTTTGCAATGAATCTATTGAAAATCGGTAAAATTTTTTCTGATTCACGTTCATTGATGTGGGAACCAAAACCATTTGGTATTCCAAATTTTTGTGTTGACTATCTTGACGACAATAACGAAATTTTCAATGTTGTCTCTCATCCTGGACAGATTACAAATGCTGGTGTAAACATTGATTTTCTACAAAGTTTTTCTTCAATACAACAGGCAGCAGAAAAAGGAATCTTTCAAATAAAAAGAGGTCTTGAAAATCTTACCTTCGGGTGTTTAATGTTCCACGAAAGAAATCTTAGGGGTCTAACAATTGCTGAATTTGAGACAATTACCAGTATCATCGCAAATGAAATAAAAAAATTTCCCCACATATTTAAATCATACGATTATGTCTCATCATATCTGAAAAACCGTCAGGATTCAAAAATTGTGAGTCTACGTTTTCAAAATTCACATCTTCAAATAGTACTATCAGGAAAAAGCACGATGGATCAATTTGTCTGGTGCTTTACTGAAAAAGAGAATAATATCATGCAGATCTTTCTTGAGATACCACCCTTCGAAAAATCCCTTGAAGTGGTCTACAGGTTACAAAATCTTTAAGAAAAATTCAATCGCTCTACATATATCCTGTATCTGCCTTTCACCCGAGATTTCACGTTCAATAATGATTGGTCCATCAAAACCAAATTTTTTTAATCTTCTCAAAAGTAATGGAAAATTTACCATACCTTCCCCAACAGGCACCTCTTTTCCAAGAAATTCATCCCTATTGGGCCAGAGTCCATCTTTCCCATGCATACTCTTCACATACTGACCGAATATCTCAACTGCATCAATGGGATTTGCCTTCCCATAGAGAATAAGATTCGCTGGATCAAGGTTAATTCCAATATTGTCAAGACCAATATCTACAATTGTTCTTTTCAGCGTTGAAGGAAGCTCCTGACCTGTCTCAAAAGAAAAAATCTGTCTATTAGTTCTACATTTTTCAATAAACTCCCTCATCACAGGAATGAAGGATCGATAGATTGGATCTTGTTCATCATCAGGAATAAATCCAACATGAGAAACAATATATTTTGTTCCAATTTCCTTTACAAAATCAGAAAACTCAAGAGCAAGCCTCAATCGTTCTTTTCTGTAAGCAGGTGCTACAAAACCCATTGTAGTGGGTCCATCCTTGAGATTAAAAATTTGTCCCTTGAAAAGTAAAAATACTGAAAAAATTTCAATCCCGTAATCCTGTGCTTTTGCTCTTATCTTTAAAGGATCAAACATACCCATATCTTCCGCCACGAAACCCATCTGGCACAAAGGAAAATTAAACATCTTTATTTTTTGAAATATCTCATCAAGGTTCTGTCCAGCACCCACAATAATTCCAAGTTTTGATTTTCCCATAATCCCACCCTTTTTGATAAGATAAACTATTAAATGGTTTTTTTCAAATGCATGCCGGCAATATTTGTTTTCCACCGCTTTATGATACAATGAGCATATGAAATTTAAACTATTTATTGCTGTATACTCCATTCTTAATACCCTGTGCTACTGTTTCACGATAGAAATAAACCTTAAAAATCCTTCTGACATCCCAGTAAGTTGCAGTGTTTCTCTTGTTCGTTCTTTTACTGATGAATATGGAAACTGGTGGCCAGATTTTGGCTATGTATCAAAAACAGGGCTTGTGAAACAAAAGCCAGGGGTTGAAAATTTTATTCAGCCAGGTTCAGAATCTGGATGGATAAAGCTACCTGCACATGGAAGAATTCTGGCTTGCACAAGATTAAGTGAAAAGCCAGTATCATGGACTGTTGATGTGAAACTTACACAGGATGAAAAATCTGTTTTAAGGTCATTTGAGTTTTCCAAAGAAAATGCGATTGAATATATCTATCTTTACAGTGTTCCAGTATCTCCTGGACCGATAAAACTTGAGTTGCTTACTGCTGGAGAAGTTGTTGATAGAAACCTTGAGATAGTGAAACAGGTTGAAAAACAACATAAAGGAAAACTTCCCGAAAAAATAGCTATATACACAGATTGCAAACTTCTACCATCTGACCCGCCTGACTACAGAAAAAAACAGTACGAATTTTTGAGAAAACTTGGAATAAACGGTTTGCAATATTTTGCCAGCGATTTAATACCTGAAGTAATCAAAGATGGGTTTTTGTACATACGCCATGGTGGTGCTGGAATTGCTGAAAACCAGTATTACAGGAATCCAGAAGAAGTCGAAAAAACAACAGGAAGTTCAGCGCTTAATGCTTCAGGTGTTTTTGAAAGGTATGATGCTATAAAATTTGTCAGGAATCTTAAACTGGGAGATGAGGTTTCGTCAGGAAACCTGCAGGATTATCTTGCATACGGTGAAAAAACCCGGCTTGAAGTAATTGAGTATCTGAAAAATAAAAACATCCCCCTAAAAGATCTAAAGGTTTCAGATTATCAGGATATTAAGTTGAAACCAGCATCATTAATGCGTATTGAAAATCCAGGGCTATATTATTGGGTGAACCGAATAAGAATGGAAAGAATAAATAAACTTTTTGCTTTTGCGAAACAGGCAAACAAAAGATATTTCCCGGATGCCTGGAGCAGCCCAAACTGGCCTGTTGGCGGTTATCTTGACGGTGGCTATGAAGGCCAAGGATGGGATCTGTGGCATCTATACAGGAATAAATATCTTGATGGAATCTGGGGCGAGGACTGGCCTGGTTATGAAGTATGGTTAAGAGGTGGAAATTCATACCTTGTTGATATGATAAAGTGCCAGGCAAAAGGACTTCCAATGGGTATCTACAATGTTGTTGAATGGGGTTATTCACCTGTTTACGCGAGGTATAAGTTTTACGAACAATTGATAAGGGGAATCACTGAAATCTTTTGGTACAGTTATGGGTGTCTTCGTGGAAATGAAGCAAATCCATGGGAAATTAAGACAGATATCGTCAGGGAAATAGCACTCTTGAATAGAGATGCTGGTGAAGCTGAAGAGTATCTTGTTAATACAAAATTAGAACCTGCTTCTATTGCAGTACTCTGGACTCCTGCACAGGAAATATGGGAAGCAGAATATCATGTTGAAATTATTGCGCTTTACTATATGCTTCTTCACGCAAACTATAATGTTGACTTTGTCTCAACCTATGATTTAGAAGACGGTGAACTGAAAAAATATAAAATCTTGTATATGCCTTTTTCGTATGTAGAGAAAACCGCCTGGGAAAAAATTAAGAACTGGGTAGAAGATGGCGGATATCTGATTATAGAAGGTGGATTTTTAAAAGATGAATGTAATAGGGAGATAGAGTTAGAAACATGGATTAAAGGTTTTTCCGCAAAAAAAGTTGAAAGAAAACAATCTGTTGGTCGGCTTCCCATTGAACTTCCCAGACAACAATTACTTGATACCACAAGCCCTGTCTCTTTTCCGGTTGTTTGTTCAAAGTATGTTCTTTCAATACCTGAAAAGGGAAAGTGTCTGCTGACATACAAGGATGGAGCCCCCGCATCAATAGAAGCTGGCAAAGGAAAAGGAACAGTAAGAATAACTGGATTTTATCAGGGATTATCCTATATCTGGGACCAGGAAAACAGGGACAAAGCAAAGTGGGGTGATTTGCTTCTCTGTCATGGTTTTTCTCAAGAAATGCGGAATTTCACAACACAACCTGCAGCTGTCTGTAAAATCCAAAAGGTCTGTGATATAGACAGGAACCTCGTTGTGGCAAGAAAAAGAACAGGAAAAAACCATCAATGCATTGCAATTTTTGATTATGGTTTCGGAAGTGATAAACCTGTGATGCCTGTATGGGATGAAATTGGGCAAACAACAGTAAAACTTGAAATAGGGAAAGCAAAAAAAGTAAAATGTCTCAACGGCAAGCTCATCAAAGAAAAAAACTTTTACACTGTCACATTTAAAGGTGCAGCAATGCTTTTAGTTGATTTATGAAACAAGGAGGGAATATGAAAAAGATATGTATTTTCTTGTTTGTGGTGATTTTCGTTTCAATGCTACAGGCAAAGGTAAATGTTATTACAAAATCTATTGTTGTTTATCCAGAAAAAGAAGCAGGAAAAATAGCGAGAATTGTTTTTAATACGGATACTCCTGGAAGTTTCCTTTTTATCATAAAGGACGCAAAAGGTAATATTGTAAGAACACTTTCCACAGGAAAAATCAACCCTGGACAAGCCTTTGTTGATTGGGATGGAAGGGATTTTTCAGGAAATGTTGTAGGCGAAGGTGAATATTCTGTATCTATTGTTACAGGTATTTCCTGGGTTCCGGATGAAAAATTTGGGAAAAATGGAAAAATTGGCCTTGAAACAATGGAGATAAAGGTTGTGGATCCTGAGAAAATCACCTTTAAAGTTCCAGGTGAAATCAAAAAAATTACTGTTGGTGAAACAGAATATTACAAAACTGACAACCTTTCAATCGCAGGACCAAATTACATCATCAAAGAAGGAAATGTCCAGATTAATCCGACTGGTGGAGCAAAAAAGGATGATATTGTCAGGGTGGAATACTACGATCCTTTTTATCTTGAAAACCCCTGGGCACTTGATGTTGATGAAGCAGGCAATCTGTATGTTTTGTATAGATGGAAGACAGAATCAATGCAATATCCAGCGACAACACTTGTCAAGATTACGCCCGATGGAAAGAAAATCGTTGATGATTTTGGTAATGGCGGAAAAATCGGTCCTTTTTCAGGGCATGCCAGCCAGGTCATCGTCAATGAAAAAGAAGGAAGAATTTATATTGCTGCTACTCACGATAGTGGTCATTCAACTGGTGTCTTTTCTTTAAAAACAGGCGCATTTCTTTATGCAATTGGTGGCTGGTTTGAAGGCGGAAAAAGTCCAAAAACAACACGGACACCAGCTGGAATAGTGCTTGGTTCTGATAATAAGATTTATATCCGTGGATTTATTGCATATGACAGAACAAAAGAAAAAGACAAAGGATTTTTGTACGGGGAAAATCCAATAGCGAAAAGACATTCAGGATATCCACCATTGATTGATAACTACTGGGGCCCTTCAATGGAATCCTGTCTTGAACCAGACTGCTTTTATGCAAGTGCGTATCAATCAGATATCGCAAAGATAAAGGACACAGGTACTGGGTTTGCTGAACTCTATCATATTTATTTAAATGGAAGTCCTGTTGGAATGAGCTTTGATACAAAAACAGGACTTTTGTTTGCGGCTTTGAGAACTCTGAAGGGTGAAGTTGGAGTTCTTCACGATACTGGTGTTTCACTTAATGAAATGTGGAGATTAAAAGATAACGATCTCGGACCTACTCATTCAGTAAAAATAAAAGGCGATTATCTATATGTGATTGAAGATGGAATAAGTCCTGTTAGCAGGATATTTGAAGCAATGAAAAAAGCAAATATTGAACCACTTGGAAAAAATAGAATCAGCAGGTACAAAATTAATTTTGAACAAGAAAATGACGTCTGCAAAGTTTCTGTCAAAAAATAACTTTACATGTTTTTTCGCTCTGTTATAATATAGTGGACCAAAACAGGAGAAAGAGTATAGATAAAATCAGAAAAATTCGGGAAATTCTCGAAGAAAAAAAAGCAAGTGATATTACAATACTTGATGTACGAAAACTAACCTGGATAACAGACTATCTTGTGATTGCATCAGGTGAAACAAAAATACAAACAAAAGCAATTGCTGAAGCTGTCATAGAGAAATTTGAAAAACCGCCATTTTCAATTGAAGGGTTTGAAACAAGCTGGATTCTTCTTGATTATGGTGATTTTGTCCTGCATATATTTTTGCCTGAAGTAAGGGAATTTTACAATCTTGAAAAACTCTGGATGGATGCTGAAAAAGTCAGTCTTTAAAAATCTCTTTCAGTTTTTCAATCTTTTCTGAATCTGATACTGGCTGGTTCAGAATCTCTTTTGTTTTTTCAATTTTTGTCTGGCAATGCGAAACAAAAATATTTATTGTTTCAGCCAGGGACTTAAAACTATCTTTTCTTCTTAATTTGATTGGAACAAACGATTTACCTTCACTTACTTCACGAAGCGTCTTTTCAATCCTGAACACAGGACCAACAACCCTGTGAAGATATAAAATGACAAGTACACCTGCCACAATAATAAGCCCTGCAAAAACAAGAGCAAGTTTTTTCTGCAGTATAAGGTTAATCCTATTAACCAGTTCAACTGTGTCAAAAGCAGGAGAACTTACTTCAATCTCACTGATGATTGTATTGAGGGTAAAATAATATGTAATGCTTCCAACAAGAAGTATTCCGAGGCATATAAACCAGGCAGTCAATCCAAAATAACCAATCTGGATTGGCTTGTTAATCAGATACCTTCTTCTTCTGATTTTTCCCATTTTTTCCTCACTGGAAATTCGGATATGTCTTTGAATTGTAAATTATATCCCTGTCAAAACCTTTTCCACCGCTTTTTTTATCCCTGCCATAACTTGTAATTATAAAATAGTCAAAAGTTGGTAAGAACTTCTTGGTTGCTGGATTTCCAACAGAAACAAGATAATAATCATGCGGAGTACTTGCAAGCCAGCAGGAAAGTGTATTCGTTCCAGCAAGCAGTGTTACTGGCCTTGTTATAATCTGTGGTCTTGGACTGTTCCTGAATTCACTCTGTTCTATTATTACGGCTCCGTTGAGGCGAATTTCACCAGAAGTTATTCCATAATTTGTCAAAACAAGGTATGCAGGGCCTGAGGGTGCAGTGAAATTGTAGGTATAGGTTCTTGGTGGTCCTGTAAATCTTCCTATTTCTGGCGTTTGGATATATGTGACTGGTGGAACATCAGTTGCAGGAATTTCGTAAAAATAGGGATTGCCCCATGGATCAAGGGGTGTATCACTATTAACCATGTCCCTCATTTTTGTTGCATAAGGACCATGCCAGTTTTTCTCCATACCTGCCGGTGGATTCTCATCAAAAATTGCACCAAGACGCACAGGATAATAACCGGTATCATCCTTCATATTTTCAAGGGCAATAACAAACTGAGTGATTTCTGCCTTTGCTTTTACAATTTTTGCTTTTTGATTTACTGAATAGACAAGTTTGAAACTAATTCCTGCGATTATCATAAGAATAACGATGAAGACTAACAACTCAACAACTGATATACCTTTTTTCTCTGTTTTTGTTCTCACATAATTATACTACCCATTTCCATTGAAAAAAGCAATATTTATAAAAGAAAACTGGAATTTTTTCGAAAATCTGGTATACTCTATAGCATAATTTTACCTGAAAGGCAGAAAAAAATGAAAGTAAATCGGGTTGTTTTTCGTGAGTATGACATCAGGGGAATTGTAGAAAGTCAGATTACCAATGATTTTGCCTTTACTCTTGGTAGGGCTTTTGGTACGTATGTAAGAAAAGCAGGCTTTAAAAATTGTCTTGTTGGGTGTGATAATAGAAAAAGTTCACCCGGTTTAAAAAATCATTTTATAGATGGGTTGTTGCAATGTGGTGTTGATGTATTTGATGCTGGGATGATTCCAACACCTGTTGCCTATTTTGGCCAGAAGTATCACCATCTTGATGGTTGCGCAATTATTACTGCAAGCCATAACCCGCCACAGTTTAATGGATTCAAACTTGTTGTTGGAGAGCATGGACTTTATGGTGAAAAAATACAGCAGATAGCGGATATCTTTGAAAGAGAAGATTTTGTCTCAGGAAAAGGAAACGTAAAACAAATAAGTGTTGAAAAGGACTACATCGATTTTATGAAAGAAAGGTTTCAGTTTACTTCAAAGATTAAAATAGGCATTGACACTGGTAATGGTACTGCAGGTCCCTTTGTAAAAAGGCTTTTTTCAACTTTAAATGTAAATTATGAAGGGTTCCATCTTGAAAGTGATAATACATTTCCCAATCACCTTCCGGACCCTGTTGTCCCTGAAAATCTGGTTGACCTGATAAAGCTTGTCAAAGAAAAAAAACTTGATGCTGGCTTTGGACTGGATGGAGACGGTGATAGAATTGGAGTTATAGGAAGTGATGGAAGCATTTTATGGGGAGATCAGCTACTTATTATCTTTGGACTTGACATTTTAAAAAGAATCCCAGGTGCCAGTGTAATATATGATGTTAAATGTACACTTGCCCTTGAAGAAGAAATAAAAAAAGCAGGCGGAAATCCTATTATGTGGAAGACAGGGCACTCCCTCATAAAGGCAAAACTTATGGAAGAAAAAGCAGCCCTTGGCGGAGAACTTTCAGGACACATCTACTTTTCTGATGAATATTTTGGATTTGATGATGCAATCTATGCATGTCTGCGATTGCTAAGAATAATGGACCAAACTGGAAAAAAACCAGAACAACTTCTCGAGGGAAAAAAGAAGTATTTTTCAAGCCCTGAGATAAGATTGGAAGTAGGAGAAGAAAAGAAATACAGAATTGTGGAAGCTTTGAAGGAGTACTATAAAGGCAAATACAAAATTTCGGACATTGATGGGGTAAAGGTATATTTTCCTTATGGCTGGGCTCTTGCACGGGTTTCAAATACGCAACCAGCAATAGTCTTAAGGGTTGAAGGGGCAACAGAAAAAGCACTTGAAAAAATAAAACAGGATTTTTTAAAAAAAGTTGAGGAGCAAATAAAATGAATTGGCAATTTTTCTGGCTGACTTTTGCAACAATTTTTTTAGCTGAAATCGGCGACAAAACTCAACTTGTGTGTTTTTCCATGAGCGCAAAGAGTGCTTCAATCTTACCTGTTTTTCTTGGAGCAATGACCGCCTTTGTCTTAAGTACACTTGTTGCCTGCTTACTTGGAGGTTTCCTTTCTAAGGTAGTTCCTGTAAAAATTGTTCATTCAATTGCTGGCGTAATTCTCGTTGCAGCAGGTATTTTCATTCTTATAAAAGAGCTTTGAAAAAGGAGCAAAATGAAATTTATAGTCTGCCTGAAACAGGTACCTGATACAATGGATGTAAAAGTTGACCCTGTAACAAAACGTATTGTCAGAGAAGGAGTCCCAAGTATTCTGAATCCATATGATTATTATGCCCTTGAAGAGTGCCTTAGGTTAAAAGAAAGATATGGAGGCTCAACAGTCGCAATTTCAATGGGACCGCCACAAGCAGAAGCAGTGTTAAAGGAAGCAATATCACTTGGTATTGATGAAGCATATCTTTTAAGTGACATGGCTTTTGCTGGAAGTGATACCCTTGCAACCTCCTACACACTTGCGCAGGCAATAAGAAAAATTGGAGACTTTTCTATAATTTTGTGTGGAAGGGAGGCAATGGATGGTAGTACTGGTCAGGTTGGTCCAGAACTGGCTGAACATCTTGAAATACCCGTGATAACCTATGTTAGCAAAATTATTAATGTTAATGAAAATCAGATTGAATGTGTCCGTCTTCTTGAAGACCACTATGAAACCCTTAAATCACCAATACCGGTTGTAATCACAGTAATAAAAGAGATCAATGAACCACGCCTTCCTTCGCTTAAAGGAATGCTAAGGGCAAAGAAAACTCAGATACCTGTTTGGACAAAACAGGATATTGGTGGAAATGATCTTCAATATGGGCAAGATGGTTCTCCTACAAAAGTTGTTGAAATATGGCGACCTGAAATAAAGAAAGAGGGAAAAATAGTCAAGGGAGAGCCAGAAGAACTTGCAGAAGCAATCTATCAGGAACTTAAAAAATTGGGGGTTGCTTAATGGAAATAAAAGTTAACAAAGAAAAATGCACTGGATGCAAAATATGTGTTGATGTATGTCCAGTCGGTGCTATATCAACCGATGACAATGGAAAAGCGCAGATTGACCAAAGGTGTACATTTTGCACACTTTGTGTAAAAGAATGTCCCGAAAATGCAATTGAGATTATCGGCGAAGAAAAGAAAAAAGTAGTAGATCTGAGTGGATATAAAGGCATATGGTTTTTTGCTGAACAAAAACACGGCAAACTTTCTCATGTATCCTATGAACTTTGCGGAATTTCACTGAAATTGGCGCAAACACTTAAGCAAGAGGTTTGTGGAGTTATCTTTGGTTCAAATTGTGACCAAATGGCTCAGGAACTTTTTAACCGTGGAGCCCAGAAGGTTTATATCGTTGAAGACCAGAGTTTAGATGAATTCAGACAGGATATCTATGTATGTCTGATGACAGAGTTGATAAAAAAATACAAACCCAATATCGTTCTTGCTTCTGCAACTATGGTTGGAAGAAGTTTTGTTCCTCAGGTTGCCGCAAGATTAAAAACAGGTCTTACTGCTGACTGCACAGATTTAGCCATAGATCCTGAAACAAAACTTCTTTTACAGATACGTCCTACCTATGGTGGAAATTTGATGGCGAAAATAATCTGCGAAAATCACAGGCCACAAATGGCTACGATAAGACCCAAGGCAGTTGAAGAAGCAAGGTTTATTGGGGATCATGACGGTGTTATTGTTAAAGAAAATTTTTCAAGCTTCAATGCAGTATGCAGGGTTGACCTTGTCTCAAAAGAAGCAGTTGAACAAACAATCGACCTTCAGGAAGCAGAAATCATAGTTTCTGGTGGAAGGGGACTTGGTGAAGGTAAGAATTTTGATATGATAAGGAAGCTTGCCCAGCTTCTCGGAGGTGCTGTGGGTGCATCAAGAGCAGCAGTTGATTCTGGGTGGATTCCTTACCCTCATCAGGTTGGGCAAACTGGTAAAACCGTTAAACCAAAAATATATATAGCATGCGGAATATCAGGGGCAATTCAGCATTTGGCTGGAATGTCCACATCCGACTATATCATCGCAATTAACAAAGACCCTGACGCACCGATATTTAAGGTGGCAAATTTAGGAATTGTGGGAGACATCTTTGAGGTAATACCAAAACTTATCCAGAAACTTGAAGCAAAAAAATAATCCTATTACCAATCAGAAAAGATACCATACCTGAATGTCATTGAATCAGGGTCGTATTTTGAATGCCAACTGACATGGCCATCTGCAAATAAGATATTCAAACCACCAGCATGGTGCGGCTTCCAGTGGTTAGCATCTGCCTGCCATCCTAAACAGTTCTGGGTATAATCATCTTTATCACAGTCGGGTTCAGCAAACCTATAATTGCAATCTCCAGCAAGAACAAATGCTGAAGGAAATTTTATTCTTTTTCTGTTTGTTGCAGCAGCATTAAATCCAGCATCAACATAGGCAGCCCGCGTACTTAAAAAATAGTGGTAATCAGAAATACCCCTGGGATATGATGGACATTGATAGATCTTCTTGTTATTGTGGTATGCATATAATTGCTCCATCCAACCAGGTGGCCTTTCTCCCCAGTCAATTGTACCCCTACAAAATGGATAAAATTCACCATTATCATCAGCATACATTTCTAGTGCAACTCCTATCTGTTTCAGATTACTCATGCAAATACTCCTTCTTGCGTTTTCCCTTGCCCTTGAAAGAGCAGGAAGTATCATCGCAGCAAGTATTGCGATGATTGCAATTACAACAAGAAGTTCAATGAGTGTAAAGCCTTTTCTTTTGTTCATAGTGATAAACCTTGTAAAATGTGAGTTCTATTTTTTGACATAGATAACACGAAAAAGGTTTAGCCGGTACTATAAAATCTTTTCTTCTGTCCAGCAATGAAGACAGAGTTTTTCTGCTGGTATCCCGATTGCTTTTACAAAATCTTCAATTGTATTGTATTTCAAGGTATCTGCACCGATTCTTTCTGCAATCTGAGCAATTGAATACTTTTTTGCTGCAAGCTCTTCATAAGACCTTGTTGAAATATCATAAAGACATGGTGCCATAAGCGGTGGGCATCCTACCCTGACATGAACCTCTTTTGCTCCGAATGCTTTGAGCTCAAGAACTTTGTTTCTTATTTGAGTTCCCCTTACAATTGAATCATCACAAAGCACTATTGTTTTTCCCCTGATACTCTCTT
>JAMWCC010000125.1:17097-22601 GCA_023818375.1 Candidatus Omnitrophota bacterium
ATCACAGAAAGTTTAATCCGTGCTTCCTGGTCTCTTTCTTCTTGAGTCAAAGGTAGATAGCTTCTGCTTGCAAATCTATCAATGAGAAAAACTTCATCGTAAGGAATACCTGATTCTTTATGATATCCAAGGGCATATCCAATGCCTGAAAAGGGTATCGCCGCAACAATATCGGCATCAACATCGTCATTTTTTGCCAAACTTGCCCCAAGATTTTTTCTTGCTTTAACCACTGGTACCCCTTCAATAATTGAATCCATTGAAGCAATATAGCCCCACTCAAAAGCGCAATAAGCCACGCGATTGCTCTTAACCTGATCTTTACTTTCAATTCCGTTGTTTCCGATAAAAACAATCTCTCCTGGTTTTACATCTCTAACAATCTTGACACCAAACATACTAAAGGGCCTTGACTCTGAAGAAACAACATATTCATTATCACTTTTGCCTAAAATAAGCGGCTTAAAACCATACCTGTCCCTTGCCGCGTAAATACCTTTATCGGTAAGAATCAGTATTGTGTAAGAACCCTTTACTATCTCAGCAAGGTTCTTAAGCCCATCAACAAAATCATTACCCTGCACAATCAGTTTTGCAATAAGCTCAATCTGAGTGTGGCTTGAAAATGAATGACCCTTATTTTTTAACCAGGTAAAAAGTTCTTCTGCATTCAGAATGTTTCCACTGAAAGCAATAACAAAAACTCCAGGTTTTGACTCAAGCATTATTGGTTGACGTTCCTTCAAACTGACATGACCTATACCAGCATGACCCGAGAGATTTTTCAGTTCTTCTGGAGTAAAGGTATGCCGGACAAAGCCCTTATGTGTTGTAAGTTTGGGTTCTTTGTCGTAGGTGGCAATGCCACAGTATTTCTGACCCCTGTGTTGAAGCTTGAAAATACCATAGTATAAATGATTTACGCAGTCCTTATTTGAATAAATCCCATAAAGCCCACAATTTTCTCCACTGAACATTTCTTTTCTCCATATGAAATGTATCTTTTTGGAAACTTCTGCTTATTATATACCAGAAAAATAAAGAGAAAAAAGTCAACATTTGTGTTTATGGCGGTTGTTCGAATAATTGTTCAAAAAAAATTTTATGAGAAAACTTGTAATTCTATCATAAAGTGAGCCAAATTACTCTTTGTGATAATTTTTAAAAACCTGATGTCCATCCTTTCACCAGACATTGTAGCAAGATTTTTGAAAATCCCTTGAGAAACAGAGTACTTTTCTGGTTTAAGGATGTTAATAGCAACTTTTCCATTTTTCCCATTCAGGACAAAATGCGACTTATCAAGCTTTTTTAATTCACCATTGTATTGCAATCGGGTCTCAATGATTCTTTCCGCATCTGTCTCAACAAGGTCTTCAAGCAAAAGAACACCGTATTTTGGCTTTTTTGAAAACTTCAATGTGCGGATGATTTTTTTTGCAAGACCCTGTGGATAGGCAGATGTCATATCAATTGAAATAATATCAAGAAGCGGGTTATGGCTTGCTTCTATAATTTTTCCGTAAAATTCTTTTCCGATTCCCTGGCCCTTTCCATCTATAAAAATTAAACTGTGGCCTTCTGCATTACAGAATGGATTTTCGTATCTTTTGGGGCTGAAATAGTCCTTTGTATATTCTCCGCCACCGTGGTCGCAAAGGAAATCTTCACCGAAAACATGAAAGATGAATTGACCGACATCAATCTGGTTGTGTGGTTCTCCGTTATTGCCTGCTTTTACTGCAAGCACTGGAGTATTTTTGTCTTTCCATGTTTTTCTTGTTATAACCCATCCAATATCCTTAAAATGCATAAAGGTTTTTTCTGGCATTTCTGGTTTTGGAATTTTTATTTCTCTTAAAGCGATGATGTCTTCAAAGTCCCTCAAATTGATATATTTCAAAAGCCAGCTGATTTGCTTTCCTGTCTTTGTGTGCTGTGCTAAAAGCAACATTGTTTCTCGATTGAGAAGTGGTTTTGAAAAACTATCCCCGAAATTTACAAAATTATTGGGTGGTAAGAAACAATGAACAGGAAATAGCCCTGCAAACTGTACCTTCGGATGACTAAAAAGATTTATCTTTCCGTCGGTCGCTCTGTAAAGTGTATCAGTATATCTTAATGCATGCGTGATTCCATAGTTCCAATAAGAAATACCCTCAACCCAACCGCCACCACTGTCAAAATTATCAAAATATCTGGTTATTGCATCTAAGGTATTGGTGATAATTTTTTCAAAATACACACCACTTCTGCCAGCAAGAAGCGTTGCAATACCGATATTACCACAACAAACAGCACACCAGTTAGAATGATATCCTCTGGACCACCAGTAATCCTGTGGTTGCTTGTAAAAAGGCATGAAAATCCTTTTTTCAAGTTCATACTTGATCCTTAATTTTATATTTTCGTCAAGTTTATCACCGAGTAAAACAAGTATTTCGGCGAGTTTTGATGCTGTCTGTGAAGCAAGAAGATCAATGTAGGTATGCTGATAATTTATTCTTTCAGGTAGATGGGCAGGGATAGACCACAGTGGTTCATTACAGATATCCCAGATATAATCTTGAAGTTTTAACAAATATTTCTTGTCTTTTGTAAGATATGATGCCATCGCAAGAATGATGAGATTTTTTCTTTTTTCATAGAAAGGTTTTTGATACTCGGTTCTGTTTCCTGTAGCATGGTATATTCTAAACAGAGAATATCGTGTATCGGGTAATGGTCTGTCCAGAATTTCATTTGCCTGTCCAATCACCTTTTTTGAAATTGCTCTTCTTAGTTCGTTCTGCCTCAGAACAATTTCAGATTTTTTGATACAAAAATCAAAATTTTTCATTGTGCACCACCTGGTAAAGAGCAATAATGTTTTCAAGTTTTGTACTGTTATCAAGTTCAGTGGTTGAACCAATGAAAAAGCCTGTACCTGCTTCCCTGATAGTTTTCCTGCATTCCTCCTTTACTTTTTCAGTGTCTCCAAAAGCAAGTAATTGACTCATATCAATTCCACCCGCAAGAAAAATTTTTTTCCCATACTTTTGCCTTATTTCTTTAACACTCATCCCTGCAAGTGTCTCGATAGGATTAAGTCCATCAATACCTGCTTCTATCAAATCATCCATTACATCCATCAGATACCCATCTGAGTGAAAAAGGCATTTAAAACCGTGTTGGTGCCAGGCATCATTGAGCTTTTTCAATCTCGGAAAAAACTCTTTTTTTAAGAATTCAGGACTGTGAAGAAGACGATTCTTGCAGGCAATATCACCATAGGTCAAAACGCACGGAGACAGTTTCTTATCTGCTATCACATGACAGATTATTACATTTCTCTTTGTAAACTCTTCAAGAAATTCTGAAACAATACCTGGTTGGTCTGCAACAATAAAAGAAAAAAGTTCAAAACCAAGCCGTACCCTGATTTCATCAAGACCTGTACCGTGTTGTGCAAGAAGATTAACAGTGTCTCCAATAGCTGCCTGAGTTTTTAAAAATTCCTTGTGGTAGTTTTCCCTGTAAGCTTGTGGATTTAGTTCAATGGATTTTGCATCTTCTTTAATCCTTAGTATCCACTTTTTCAAAAATTCAATGGCTCCTTTTTCTTCTGAAAACGGTTTTCTCTTTATCCACCAGGTTTTTTCACTGGGCGAAGCATGATGAACAAAACCATATTCATCTTCTATATCCTCTTCAATTATCGGGCCAAATCCAACGCTTCTTGTCATATCAAGAAGTTTATCAACAGCTTTCCCGACAATTTTCTGAAGTTTCTCTTCGGTTTCAGGGTCTTTTTTCAGTGGTGGAATTTTTTCACCGCTAAAATATTCAAATGCGGCATCACATCTTAAAAGGTCATATATTGGGGTTCTATCTGTTTCCTGAAAATTCATTGTTCTTTCGCATCTTTCTCTTTTTGTCATCTCACGAATTTTGAAATCAATTAAAATAAAGCATCAGTACATCCACTGTTTTCAGCGGCAATTTCACCACTACTTTATTTCCTGACTTTTCCCATCTTAAATTACCCTGTTCAACCGACTCAACCTTTGTGGTATTTTCAGCATCATTAATAGTTATCTCAGTCTCGGTCATTGGTTTGCCTGACCAGTTCAAAAGTACTATTGCTATCCCTTTATCAGACAAAAGATAACAACCTTCAACAAGTGGCTCATTTATTTCAACAAATTTTGGAGTACCTGCTATTCTTGCTGGAACTGTCACCATCTTTCTTGCTTTTTCAGACCATCCCTCAGGAAGTTTTTTATAATCAGTCCTGTCAGGACTTAGGTGATAGGTTATTCCTGGCCAGAAGCCATAATAAAAAACCCTGCCTCTCCCATATGTTGATTCAACAATTGCTGAGGAACCATCTTCAAACACTGCACAGCTCTTTCCTGTTGTTGGAGTCAATGGTACTGTTTGAAATTTTACAAACATGTCTTCAACACCAAATCTTTCATCCTTACAAACGACCTTTGTTTTTTTCACCCTATCAATCTCATAAGGATGGGGCTGTGCTGCCCTTTCAACAGACGGATTTTTTATTCCGGTAATTTTTGTCAGAATAGTTAATGGTTCATCATACTGGTCAAAACTACACGCTCCAGGCATCATCACAAGAGTTCCACCAGCACTGACCCAATCGATGATGTTTTTTTGTGCCTTATCAGAAAGATTTGGCGCTGTAACATAAAGCACAGCATAGTTAATTTTTTTAAGGATACCGTCTTCTATGTCAAAGTCATCAATAAAATCAACAGGATAATTTTCATGTGTCAGTGCCTCATGAAGTCCATAAAGCTCCCACATATATGCCTTCATTTTTGAATCCTTTTCCCAGACCTGGCTTGCCTGTGGTAACAAAATTGCAACTGTGCCATTTTTGGGTCTTCCCGGAGCAACAAGTTTTTCACTTTTGCCAAGCAACCTGATTCCTTCAGCAAGGGATTGATAAACCTGTTCCCTTTCAGACCATCCATCACCAAATGCTGGATTTGGTCCAAAAATATAAGGGTCTATTGCCTTTGCTCCATGGCCAACAAGCGCCATAATCTTGTATTTTCCACCTTCTGGAACCCTTCCACCTGTGGTATGACCCACAATATATCCGCCATATTCAATCCCGCCTTCTCTTGCGGCGCACCTCAACAAATCACCATACATAGACCAGTTTTGAGCAGAACTGTCACCAAACCAGTCCTCAGTCCAGATACAGGAAACTGCTCTTTTTCTACCCAAATCAAACCAGTCAGGAAGACCCATTCCTGCATCAGGACCAGAATCGTTGTTGTTTGCAATCTTTACACCAGGAGAAGGTCTGAAAAAGAAACCGGGCCAGTTATTAAGATTGGTAGTTGTTAAGATATTTTGATTATAAGAGCGCTGAAAAGCCCTTGTTGCTGCTGCAAAAGCATTGCTCAATGATTCAGCAAAAAACCTTGTTGTCCAGAAAAAAAGTTTTTTGTCAGCAAGGGTAATCGGCTCACTAAATTTTATAGGATAAA
>JAMWCC010000124.1:0-21326 GCA_023818375.1 Candidatus Omnitrophota bacterium
GGATATGAGAGGCAGGGGCCTTTATTTATCATTTGACGTTGAAACAAAAGATTTATTGGAATACAAAGCGCAAAAAGCTGGCAAGAAAATTACTTTTGCAAAAAGAGATTTGCAAGAATGAAATGAGAAAATATTACACTAATAACCGTTGAGGAATTGCCTAACTGCGAAATGTATCTTCCCGCTATTGGTATTTCTTTCTTACCAACAGATGGAGTGGGTTACGGATGGAAAGGTCATACGAAGGTTATTTCTTTCGCGAAGATTTCGTCACGATAACTCTCTTTGCAGACACAGGCATATAAAAAGTCGTATCAATGGAATCCTGAGACAAAGGTTGGTGTGCAATTTGAGGTTGATATAGATGCTTATGATGGTTCAATAGTGAATGGTTCTCGTCTTTGGGATTAAAATGAAACTTAACCAGGATGAATCAATAGCAGTAGATACAATAACAATCACAGTATTTGAAATAGAAATAAACCTTGCAGGGATGGATAAGAACACAGGATTAGAGAGATGATAGCTTGAACAATGTGGGAATTCAAGAAGGTCTACAATTCAATGCCTGTGGTTTTATGATATGTTGCACAAACCCGATGGATGTGTAAAATAATTTTAGCGCATTTAACAGGGAGAACCAAATGGAAAAATTGGCGATTGCTGGATCTTTGCTTGTTTACTTTTTGTTTTGTCCAATTTCCTATTGTTTTGAACTTCCTATTGAAGCAGAATCCTTTAAGTTAATAAAGGGATGGAAGATAACAGATGATGGTTATTTTCCATCGCTGCCAAATTTTTTCAGCAGACAGAAGATTGAAGCAGATTCTTCTGATAATTTTGCACAGGCATCTTTTTCATTTGATGTACCAGAAACAAAAGCATACAAACTATGGGTGAGGTATGAAAGTTGCTATGGATTTGGTTCTGTTTTCAATGTGAAAATTGTCCAGAAAAATGCTGTTAAAGCACAATCAGATTTTGGCAGGAAAGAAGATAAGAAATTTTTCCCTTTTGGCAGAGGTGAAACAGTCCAGGGTCCATGGGACTGGCACAATACTGACTATGTTTATCAAACAATGGAGGCAAAACTTGAAAAAGGACCTGCAACAATTATATTGACCAAAAGCAAGAACCAGAAGCCAGCAGCGAGAAGAATAATTGATTTGTTTTATCTTACTGATGATTTATCAATAGTTCCTGGCAATGACTGGATATGGAGCAGAGGAAACAGACCACCAATACTTTCGAGGTTTACTGAACCTGTTTATGTTCGTGCAAGTGTTGAAAGTGGCAGTGGCTTGTTGAAACTTATTACAGGATTTGCAATACTTGGAGCACATCCCTATGCTCCTCGAGAGACATATTTTATTTCTAAATCTGGCATCAGAGATAAACAACCTGACAAAAACGAGTATCTTGATACAGGTAGTTCAACCGATTGGTACAAAGTCAATGTTTACACAGTTGCTGTTCCTGAAATTGTCGTTTCACAAATTGGCGATGCAATAATGAATGTTGATATTGCTTTAGGTAAACCCTCAAACATTGTTAAGACAATAAAGGTTGGTCCTGGAAAAGAAGAAAAGACGGTTTTTGTTGCTGTTGGTCTTAAAAAATATGAGAAAGGGCTTCTTGGAAACCACAAGGCGCTTACCTTTGATGAGATGATAAAAAAACAGATTGGAATTCTTGAAAAATATAATCCACCTGGAAAACCAGCTCAAAAAATTCTTTTAACCGGTGTTATCAGGGATATTTTCCCTGAATTACAGTTTCAGCTTGCGGTTGCATCTGGATTGAATGGTCAGGCATACAGCACTCATCCCTTGATTTACGGTACGGATTCAAAACTCAAGGGTTTTAACACCGATACTGGTTTTTATTCATTACAGAACGCTCATCTAACAAAAGATTGCTATGAAGGAGATTTTTCAAAACTTGAAACAAGATACAGACAGATCGCTGATGATCTGTTTAAGAAACTTGGAAGAACTTTACCGCTCCACATCAAGCTTCTCGAAGAAACAGGTCCACCCAATTTTGAGACCCTGATGAGCTGGCCCAAGTGTAAAGAAATGTTTGATTTGTATTTGAAGCAAAATGGGTTAAGTTATGAGCAGGTTAGCAATGATTCGGATTTATTTCACTATCATTCAATAAGGTTTCGCACAAAACTTTTTGCAAAGGTTAATGCAGATGCAACAAGATTAATTGAGAAAATTTTCCCGGCAGGAACTGTTGTCAATTCTGGTAGTGTTTTTCCCACGATAGGTGGTTTTCCTTCAATTGCAAGGGGTGATGACATTTTCTTACTCTTCAGGGAAAGAGGAGTTACTGAATACAGCTCAGAGATTTCCTGGGGTCTTTGTGGTACTCCTGATTACATTGGACCGCAGACCCAATCTTATGAGGTAGCATTAGCCCGTGCTCTTTCAAAATATTACAATTGTCCGTTCGGATCTTATTTAATCGCAGCAGGAACTTATGGATATAGCCCTGAATTCGTTGAGCTTGCCAGCTACCTCATGTATGGTTCTGGTTTTAAATGGCTACATTATTATGTTTTTGGTTTTCCTGATGGCTGTACATACATGGGGCATCCTGAAATAATGAAGGCAACAAAGAATGTTAACAAAAAAATAGGTGTTGTGGAAGATTATCTTTTTGATGCAAAAGTTGTTCCAGGGAAAATTGCGATTGGATGGAGTTCAACAACTGATATATGGGATCTGGCAAGAAAGCCATCATACCCGCATTCACCAGGAAACTGTGTATATCCACAGGAAAGGCATCTACTGTATCTTCTCCTGAGACATCTTCAATACCCTGTTGAAATCCTTTCTGAGGAAGATCTGATAGAAGGGTATCTTAAGGATTTTGATGTCTATTTTCTTATTGGAGACCATCTTAAACCCGAAGCAGCAAATGCAATTAAGGACTGGGTAAAAAATGGCGGGATACTTATTTCAGTTGCTGGTGGCGGATTTTTTGATCATTACAATAAGCCCCTTGATACACTGAAGGATGTTTTTGGAATATCACAAGCAAAACTGGAAAAAACAGTAGATGCGATAAGACCAAAACTTGAACTGCTACATTTACAACCGCTTGATATTATCACTTTCAATTCAGGAAAGAAAATGAAAGTTTTTGGCTACAAGCAAACATTTGTTGTTGGAGATGGGAAGGTGATTGGGGTATATCAAAATGGAGAACCTGCTGCAATCGAAAAAATATATGGCAAAGGCAGGGCTATTATTATTGGTGCTTTGCCAGGACCTGCATATGTGAAGGATGCAATTCCTGTGGCTCCATATGGAAGAGGTGGAGATAAGGATGAGCTTTCATTATTTTTCCCGACACAGTACAACAAAGAAGTTCGCTCAATCATAAAAGATCTGCTTGGAGATGTAAAAAGTAATCTTGTTTGTTCTCATCCATTGGTTGAGGGAGTTCTGCTGGAGAGAAAGGATGGTTATGTCATTACACTGACAAACTTTTCGATGAAAAAACAAAAGAATATTACTGTTGAATTTTTCCCACCACAGGGCTATTGCGTTAAGAAAATATTCAGTCCATATGGCAAGATAGGGATAGATAGGTCAGGTGAAAAATTCATCATCAAAATTCCTGAAATAGACAAATTTCACTGTATTGTATTTGAACAATTTTAGCAGGTCATTTTCAGGTACCATTTGACCTTTTCTGGTAAAAGTTTTCTGATTGGCAATTGATATGGACATCTTTCCTCACACAGTCCACATTTTCTACATCTTTCAATCGATTTCAGGGTCTTTTCAGAAACATTTCTTCTTAGGTTTGCCTGATAGGCGAGTGTCTCAAGCATCATTATTGTTCTCACTGGAATATCTTCGGGGCATGGCTGGGGAAAAATACAATGGCCGCAATACCTGCAGAATACTTTCCCGAGTTTCTTTCTTATTTCCCTGTAGAAATTGTCATCTTCTGGCGTAATCTCCAGATTTTTTAGAACCCTGATATTCTGTTGTACCTCTTTGATTCTTGCCATTCCAATAATGGCTGTGGAGATAGGAAGATTTAACACATATTTGATTGCTGAATCATATTTTTGTAAATTTCCGCCCGCAAGCGGTTTCATAGCTATGATACCGATACCCTTTTTTCTGGCTTCTTGATATACTTTGTTGTCAACCTCATCAATGCAGTTTACAGGAACCATCATGACCTCAAAAATTTTACTTTCAATGATAGGTTCATAAATGGCAGGATTGTGTGTTGCAATTCCAAGTATTTTGAATTTCCCCTGTCTTCTGAATTTTTCAAGATTGCTGGCTTCATCAATTGCCTGTTTTAACTGGTCTTTACTATCAATCATACTCAGTAAAAAAATATCAAAGTAATCAAGCCCAAACTCTTTCAGGCAGTTTTCAAGTGTTTTTGAATTTCCCCTTGTAGATATGAAAAGATTATTTCTGTGTCTTTTGAGTGCATCCCTGATTTTTTCACCGGTTCCAGAATAAACATCAATATAGTTGATGCCTTTTTCTATACAAAAATCAATAAGTTTTTCGGCTCTTTTTCTACCAAGCCATGTGAACGCTACTCCGCCCAATGAAATTTCACTGACTTTTATTCCCGTTTTACCTAACGCTCTGGTTTCCATTTTACAAGTTTTTCAGCATTTCTTGCCTTATTCCACTTTTCAGGAGCAAAATTGACTGCAGCTACTTTGTGTCTATGAAACATCAACGATATTGGGATTTTAATATTATCAAAAGGCGATATTTTTTCAAAGTATTTTTCCTTCATATCTTATTTCCTGGTGAAAAACATAAGAAGAAGGGTAAGAAGGATGCTCAAAATAATACTTGTTGTCAGAGGAAAATAAAAGTGGAAGTTTCCACGGTGATAAGAGATGTCGCCGGGAAGTTTCCCGAAAGGAAACTTAACCTGAATAAGTAATCCAACCAGAATGAGAATAATTCCAGCAACTATCAGAATCTTTCCCATATTAAAATTTTACCATAAAGTCTTTTGTGTTTTTCATGTTTATGTTGCTAAACGAGGTCTGTTATGGTAAAGTTATTAAAAATTTTTGGTACACAAAAACGATGGAAATATTTCCGAATTTCTCAGAATTTAAAAGATTGGCAGCCACATATAATCTTGTGCCAGTCTGGACAGAAGCACTTGCTGACCTTGAGACACCTGTTGGTGTCTTTATGAAGGCAACCCAGGGTACTGAGACAAATTTTCTTCTTGAGAGTGTTGAACAGGGTGGTAGATTGGGCAGGTATTCTTTTATCGGTATCCAGCCAGATGAAATTTTCAAAAGTTCCGGAAAAGATGTTGAATTTCACAATGAAAATGGAGATATTCACAAGAAAACTGTCGATGACCCATTAAAAGAGCTTGAAAAAATTGTAAATAGGTACAGACAGCCCAAAATTCCACAACTTCCTGTTTTTGCTGGTGGTGCTGTTGGCTATGTTTCCTATGACTATGTCAGATTCATTGAGAATCTTCCCCAACTTCTTCCTGATGAACTTTTCTTCCCTGATTTGTATTTTCAAATGTGTTTTGATTTGATTGTTTTTGACCATTTAAAAAGGAAGATACAGGTTGTAAGTAATACGAAAATAAACAAAGGATGCTGCCTGAGAGATGTTTATGAAAAAGCGTGTAAAAAAATAGAGTCAATCATTTCTCTTATTAAAAAGCCACTGCCATACAGAAACATTGGATCTCAGAATAAAGAGGAAGAGTTTATTTCCAATTGTACGAAAGAAGAATTTGAACATTCTGTTTCAACGGCAAAGAAATACATAAAAGCAGGAGACATTATTCAGGTAGTTCTTTCTCAAAGGTGGGAAAGAGAACTTGATGTAAACCCGCTTTCAATCTACAGATCTCTCAGGTCGATAAATCCTTCGCCATACATGTTTTATCTTTGTTTTCCTGGGATTCATCTTATAGGTTCTTCTCCTGAAATTCTTGTCAGATGTAATGGACAAGAGGCATTGCTGAGACCAATCGCAGGTACCAGACCCAGGGGAAAGGATGATGCAGAGGATGAAAAACTTGCTGAAGAATTAAAAAAAGACGTAAAAGAAATTGCAGAGCACATTATGCTGGTTGACCTTGGCAGAAATGATCTTGGTAGAGTTTGCAGGTATGGAACAGTGAAGGTGACTGACCTGATGTTTGTAGAAAAATATTCTCATGTAATGCATCTTGTGACAAATATCGTTGGAAAACTTGCCAGAGGAAAAAATCAATTTGACTTACTTCGGGCATGTTTCCCAGCAGGTACTGTCAGTGGAGCTCCGAAAGTAAGAGCTATGGAGATAATAGAAGAACTTGAAAAATCAAAACGTGGACCATATGCTGGAGCAGTCGGGTATTTCAGCTTTCAGGGAGACATGGATTTTTGTATTACGATACGGACAATGTTTTCTTCGCATGGAAAGATTTATATTCAGGCAGGTGCTGGAATCGTCGCTGATTCTGTTCCTGAACGAGAATATTTTGAAACAATAAACAAAGCCAAGGCACTAAAAATTGCCTATGAAAACGCAAGGAATGTTGACTATCTATAAGGGGGTTGTTGTGAAAAAAATCTTGATATTTTTGTTTGCATGCGTGGTGTGTTTTGCTCAACAGAACCAGCCCATAAGAATAATTGTTGAAGCAGAAGATATGGATGGAGTTAATCAAAAAGCTTTCGGACCTGGTAAATCCTGGCAGATTGGCAGGTGGGGACATGACTTATATCAGAATATGACATTTGGTGGTGTATGGGCAAGCCGGTTGAGAACTGCAATGACTGATGAAAAAGCCAACCCTGCAGAAATAAAAAAAACTATTTCGGTTCCTGAGGATAGAAAATATAAACTGTGGGTAAAATACGAATGTCCACCGTATTTTAATTATGCCTTTAAAGTAAAACTTGTTGACAGTCAGAATAATACTGTTTTTGATAAAATTTATGGGTTGATTACATCTGAAAAACACTATTGTTTTACTGATAAACCTTTAAGGGGTTCGCTTTACTGGCAATGGGGAATTGATCATGATGCTGCTGAAGGGTATGTTGTTGAACTTAAAAAAGGCACATATACGCTTATTATTGCCAAAACACATAATCCTGAGCCAGCAGGTGTTCGCAGTATTGATGTAATTATGTTAACAAGTGATTTATCAGAAATTTCTTCTCCGCGCTATTCAAGGTATCCACTTCTTGATGAACTGAGAAGGGCTAACCATGTATATTTCAGGTTCAGAAACCTTTCAGATAAGTCCATTAAAATAACCTGGAACCACTGGAACCACAGATATCCTGATTTTTATGCGCCTTTTTACCGCGACCTTGTCAGGTTTTACGACGAAAAAGGAAATTTGATAACCAGACAGGATATGAAATATACAGGTGATTGGCCTGATCCAGTTGAACCAGCAAAAGCAAGTGTCTGGTATGACCTTGGTCCAACAATGAATACTGAAAGCACATCTCCTTATACATTCGAAGCGACAACAGTTGATGGCTCTATAAAGAATCCGCGTTTCGCAGTTGACATTGCACTTGAGCCGAATGAAAAAAAGATACTGAAATCGTTTGAAATCGCTCCTGGAGAAGAAGAATTAACAATCCTTGTCCAGCCAGACCTTAATACAAAACAAGGATTGCAGTATACAAAAAAAATCGTTGATATTTTTAAAGAAATTACACAAATTCTGAATAAGGAAAAAAGACTGGGACCAATTCCTAAAAAATTGAAACTTTTTGCTTATACTGGCAAGGTCAGTGATGCTCGAAATTCACAGTGGGGTTTTGAAGTTGAACAGGCATTCAGGCATGCACTTGGCTTAAATACATTTTCTCATGTAAATGATGGAGAAGAAGCAAAAAAGATAATTGACTGGTGGAAAGACAGAGGTGGTATGATTGAACGCTCTTATGCGTTTCATCATTCTCAGGATATACCAAAGACAGTAAAGATGATAAAAGATAAAAAACTTGAACCTTATTTTTATTACCTTTCCTATGGTGATGAAATCGGTCTTCCTTCAATAAAATCTGAAGATCCTAAAATGATTGAAGATTTCCGAAAATTTGTTCAAAAGTTCGGAGAAACACCACAGAGTTTAGGATGTGCTTTGTGGGAACAGGTAAAACCCGTGAGTTCTCCTTCAACAGAGATTGCGGTTCAGATTGGTGTTGTTTCTGAAAAAAAAGAAACTGCACAGGTTGAAAACACAATGAAAAAACTCTACTGGTACAGTGTACTCTTTCAGGAAGACATGGGTATAAAAGAGTTTGCTGAAAAAACAAGACAATTGAAAAAAGAACTTGGAGAAAATGTTCATACTACAGCAAATTTAGGCGGGATGCATCCATTCTACTGGGTTCATCAGCAATCATTCATTGAAGCTTTCAAAAGGGGAGCAATGAGTTTAGCCTGGAGTGAAGATTACACATATTGTATGCCAGAGGCATCAACCCTTGTTGTTGATTTTCTTGCTTCATATTTGAGAAAAGGTGCAAGCTATCACGATACTCCAATGCAATTTTATTGCATGCCACACTGGCCAGGATGTCCGCCTGATTTACTATTGAAAAACGCAGTACTGCTGTGGGCAAACAATGTAAAGGATCTTGATTTTTTCAGTGCAGGTATTGATGCCTATATGACCGAAAACTACATTGCCTATCGTGGTGGTTTACCTACTTTCAAAACAATACGGACAATCTCTGGTATGGCAGGTCTTATTGAAGATTATCTTATCCCTGCAAGGCCTGAAAAAACACCTGTTGCGATGCTATTGAGTCAGGCAAGCGATGTCTGGGAACTTGAAGGAAAGAGCCAGTGGGATGTAAAACCAGGTTCAGCTGCAACAAATATTTTTCAGGAAGAGAGAAAAAATATCTGGTACTGTTTACGTAAAGCCGGATACAGGGTTGATTTTATTACAGAAAACGATATTAAAGAGGGACTGCTTGACAATTACAGAGTACTGTATATTGTTGGCCAGAACATTGAGAAAAAGGCAGCTCAAAAAATAAAAGAGTGGATTGAAAATGGTGGGATTGTTTTTGCGACTGCTTCTGCTGGAAGAAAAGATGAGTTTGACCAGCCGACAGATGTTCTTGATTCAGTTTTTGGCAGGGGAAAACAGATTTCATATCTTAAGTACAAAGGTCCTTTGAGAGCCCAGCTTGAACTTTTGTTTCAGAGTGGGGTTGACCGCATTTTGTTTGAGGGTAAATCTTCAAAGGTTCTCTGCAATAAAGAAGTATTTGAAGTAATGCCTGAGTCTCAGGTGGTAGCGAGGTATTCTTCTGATGGAATGCCTGCGTGGATTAAGAAAAATACTGGCAGTGGTGTTGCATATTATGGTGGAACACTACCGGGTCAGACATATATTCAGGCAGGACTTGAAGTTTTACCCTGTGGAAAAGGCGGAATGAAGCAAAAATTCTGCCATTTTGGTGCCGGAAATCAGGAACCAGTGATAGAAGACGCTGTTTCACAAGATTTGATTTTGTTGCCATTAAAGGAAAATAATATTCAGCCAGATATAATCTCCAGCATAAAGGGTATTGTGACAGGCAGATTGAAGTCAGATAAGTGTGTTGTTATACCTGTTGTCAATCTTACAGCCAGAGATTCAGTAAAGAATGTCTGTCTTGATGTGAAAGGATTGGAGTTTGTTCCTTACAAAGTGTGGTCGTGTTTTTATAAAAACGGACTAAAATTTTCGTATGGAAAAGAGGTTTTGAAAATATACTTACCTCGCATTAATGCAGCAGATGTAATAATTATTGAATGAACCTGATTTATAAACCTGATTGGGAAGAAACAAAGGAAAATTACAGGAAGTGGTGGGCTGGTGAATATTTTGGTAGATGCGCAATTGCAATTTATGCACCAAAAAGAAATCCACCCGATATTCCAGAACCAGAAGAACCAAAAGATATCCATCAAAAATGGTATGACCTTGATTACATAAGTGCTGTAAATCAATACAATCTTTCGCACACATTTTTTGCAGGTGAAGCAATTCCAATCTGGAACGGTGGCTATCCAGGTCACACTGCAATTCCAACATACATGGGTTGTCCGATTCACCTTGATATGCATACAGGATGGTGGGAGCCTATTTTTCTCGGACAAGGGTTAGAATATAAGGATTTAAGAATTGATGAAAGCCATCCTGACTATAAATTTGCTATTGAATTGTTGAATCGTGGAGTTTTGGAGTCAAAAGGAAAGTGTCTTGTTTCAATAGGTGCTTTTGGCGGTTGCGGAGATACTCTTGCAGCACTGCGGGGTACTGAAAGACTTTTGATTGACTGTATTGAAAGACCACAGCAAGTAAAAGAAGCAGAGCTATTTTTGATGGATATCTGGTGCAAACATTATGAAAAGCTGTATCAGATTATAAAGGATGTTGATGAAGGGTCAACCTGCTGGTTTCCTCTATGGGCTCCAGGAAAATTTTACGCTTCGCAGAATGATTTTGCTTATAACATCTCTCCAAAAATGTTTGAGCAGATTTTCCTGCCAGCCATCGAAAGACAAACCAATTTCCTTGACTATTGTGTTTATCATGTTGATGGTTTGGGGAATTTTAATCACCTGGATGTGCTGTTGGAATTACCGAAATTGCAAGCAATTCAGATACTTCCGGGAGCAGGAAAACCATCACCACTTTATTTTATGGATGTATTGAAAAAGGTTCAGAAAAAAGGGAAAAACCTTCACATATCCATACAGTGCTTTGAAGTTCAACCTGCATTAGAAAATCTCAGTGCACGGGGTCTTTTTATATCCACATCCTGCAAAACTGAAGATGATGCACGTAGGTTAATTGAAAATACATATAAATGGTCAGAAGACCGTGGCTGATATTTGCCCATCAGCGCAGTATCTGGCATAATAATTAAAAAGGGGAAGGATATTATGCAGACGATACTTATGATCGATAACTATGACTCGTTTACGTACAATCTCGTGCAGTATTTTGGAGACCTTGGTTGCAGGATTAAGGTCTTAAGAAACAACCAGATATCAATAGAAAAAATTTCAAAGCTGAAGTTTGACAAAATTGTAATTTCTCCTGGTCCAGGAAGACCGGAAAACGCGGGAATATCGCTGGATTTAATAAAGAAATTTGCAGGGAAAAAGCCAATTCTTGGGGTCTGTCTGGGACATCAGTGCATAGGGCATGCATATGGTGGGAAAATTGTAGGAGCAAAAAATCTTATGCACGGAAAAACCTCACTGATTTACCACAATAACAAAAATATTTTTAAAAATATCCCGAACCCATTCTCTGCCACAAGGTATCACTCACTTGTGATTGAGAAAAAAAGTGTTCCATCAGTTCTTGAAATTACTGCCTGGAGTGATGATGGTGAGATAATGGGAATAAGACACAAAAAATATGATATTTATGGAGTGCAGTTCCATCCTGAATCAATTCTTACAGATGCAGGAAAAAAAATTCTAATCAATTTTTTGAAGATATGAGCGTTCAGGAAGCACTGAAAAAAATCATCGCTGGCGAAAAATTGACAAGAGAGCAATCAGCAGAGTGTTTCCGCCAAATTATGGAAGGCAATGTCTCCTCTGTTGCAGTATCAGCTTTTCTTACAGCACTTAGAATTACAGGTGAAACCAAGGAAATAGTTGAAGGTGCTGTTGAGGTAATGCGTGAAAAATGTGTGAAAGTGAAAACCCAAGGAATTGTTGCGGATACCTGTGGAACAGGCGGAGACAGTACCGGAACATTTAATATTTCAACCGCAGCTGCAATTGTTGGTTCTGCATGTGGTATTAAGGTTGCTAAACATGGAAACAGGGCAGTGTCAAGTAAGAGTGGTAGCGCAGATGTTCTTGAAAAAATTGGTATGAATATAGAGATTATGCCTGAAAAAGCAGAAAAAATGCTGGAGGAAGTCAATTTTACATTTCTTTTTGCACCACTTTACCATCCTGCAATGAAAAATGTTGCACCTGTAAGAAAGGAACTTGGATTCAGAACAATTTTCAATATTCTTGGTCCACTGTGCAATCCGGCAGGTGCAAATGTTCAAATAATTGGTGTGGGTAATAGTGCACTGCTTGAAATCGTACCTGATGTATTGTGCAGCTTTTCTGTCAAGAAGGCATGGGTTTTTTATGGAGAAGATGGTACGGATGAAATTTCTGTGACGGGAAAAACATGTGTTATAGAAATTTCTGGAGAAAAAAAGGAAAGTTTTTACATTGAACCCGAGCAGTTTGGTCTGAAGAGAGCAACATTAAAAGAAATTGAAGGTGGTACCCCTGAAGAAAATGGTGAAATTTTGAGGCAAGTTATTTCAGGAAAAGAAAGGGGTCCTAAAAGAGATGCTGTGCTGATTAACACTGCAGCCTTGCTTTATCTTGCTGGAAATTGTAATGATATTGAGCAGGGGATAAAGACAGCCAGGGAGGTTATAGACAGTGGTTATTGTAAGAAACATCTTGAGAAAATTATTGAGATTTCGAATAGTTAAAGTCGGTTTTTTTTCATCAATGTTCCCTTTGATCGGTTTTTCACAACCCGAAATTATTGCAATTCAATTGCTTGATATTGCCAATCACACAAACCCTGTTGTTAATATCATCAATATGAGAATTGACTGGCTCTGGCACACAGGAAAATATGAAAAGATATTTCCATTGTTCCTGCTTGTTTCCAGGATTGATCCTGAAGATGAGGAAAACTGGGCAACAGGCGGGTGGTTCTTAATAAATTGTATTGCTCCAATGAAAAAAGGTAATGAAATGATGAAAACAAAACTAAGGGGTATTGATTTTTTGAAAGAAGGGCTATCCTATAATCCCAATACATACAGACTTTACTGGGAAATTGCCTGGGTTTATTATTTGTGGGGTGATTATGAGGAATCACTTAAATATCTTGATAATGCCATTAAGTATGAACATCCTTCTTATGTTGAAAATACAAGGGCACATACCCTTGAAAAATTAGGAAGAATTGACGAGGCAATTAAACAATGGAAGGAAATAAAGAGAAAATTTCCTGAAATGAGATTTGTAGCAGAAAGATTTATTCACAATCTTGAAAGAGACAAAAACAATGTTTCTCAATGAAATCATTGAGCACAAAAAGGCTTTAATTGATCACAAAAAAAAGGTTTTGCCCTTAGAGATTCTCAAAACATGTAAACGACCCAGAAATTTTTGTATGGTGTCCATTGCTCAAAGAATCTACCATGAAGGTTTTGGTATAATCGCTGAAACAAAGAAAGCATCTCCATCGGGAGGGTTATTCAGAAAAAGATATAGTCCGAAACAAATTGCAATTTCATATCAGAATGCAGGTGCCTGTGCAATCAGTGTTCTTACTGAAGATAAATTTTTTCTTGGAAGTATTGAACATCTGAAAGCGGTAAAAAGTTGTGTGAATATTCCTGTTTTGGCAAAAGATTTTTTTGTAGATGAATACCAGGTTTACCAAGCGTATTTAGCAGGAGCAGATTGCATTTTGTTGATTTTAAAGATTCTTTCTGATCAGGATTTCCTTCATTTATTCAAGGTGGCTAGAAGCCTTAAATTAGAAGTACTTGCTGAGATTCAAAATGAAAAGGAATTATCCAGGTTTTTTAATCTTTTACCTCAGAAAGATGGAATGATTCTTGGCATAAACAGCAGAAATCTTAGTAATCTGGAAATTGACTTTGAAGGCACATTTTACTTGCTTTCGCTTCTAAAAGGCGTTAAAATACCACTCATAGTGGAAAGTGGAATAAGTAGCGCAGAACAGCTGACTAGATTCTTTAGTGCTGGTGCAAACGGAGCATTGATAGGTAGTTATCTGCTAAGATCAAAATCGCCGAAAAAAGCGTTAAGAAAATTAATAAAGGAGATACAAAATGGAAGATAGAAAAATTTTTTTGAGCGAAAAGGAAATGCCATGTGCATGGTACAATGTTTTGCCTGATCTTCCAGAACAACTTCCACCACCACTTGATCCAAAGACAGGAAAACCAGTTGAGCCTTCTGTTCTTGCAGCAATTTTCCCCCAATCTTTGCTTGAACAGGAAATGTCAGCTGAAACCTGGATTGAAATCCCGGATGAAATAAGAAGAGTTTATTCAATGTGGAGACCGACACCGCTGCACAGGGCAATTGACCTTGAAAAGTATTTAAAGACACCTGCCAGAATTTATTTTAAGAATGAAAGCGTTAGTCCCCCAGGCAGTCATAAACCAAATACTGCTGTTGCTCAGGCATATTACAATAAGAAAGAAGGGGTGAAAAGATTGTGTACTGAAACTGGCGCTGGTCAATGGGGAAGTGCCCTTGCTTTTGCGTGCAATATCTTTGGGCTTGAGTGTGTTGTTTACATGGTCAAAGTAAGTTATCAGCAAAAGCCTTATAGAAGAGTCTTAATGCAGACATGGAATGCGAAAATTTATCCTTCCCCAAGCGAAAATACCAATTACGGAAGAAAACTTCTTTCAGAGAATCCTGATAATCCTGGAAGTCTGGGTATAGCGATATCAGAGGCAATAGAAGATACCATTACGAGTAAAGATACCAAGTATAGTCTGGGAAGTGTATTAAACCATGTCCTTTTGCATCAGACGATAGTTGGACTTGAAACCGAAAAACAACTGAAACTTCTTGGTGAAAAACCTGATGTACTTGTCGGATGTGTGGGTGGTGGAAGTAATTTTGCAGGGCTTGTCCTACCGTTTGTAAAGGATAAAATCAAGGGAAAAAGTGATGTCGAAATAATTGGTGTTGAGCCAACTGCGTGTCCTACGATGACAAAGGGACCATACAGATATGACTATGGGGACACTTCTGGATTGACTCCATTGTTGAAAATGCTAACGCTTGGACACGATTTTATTCCACCTGGAATTCATGCAGGTGGACTGCGGTACCATGGACTTGCTCCAATTGTAAGCCTACTGGTGGATAAAAAAATTGTAAAAGCAGAGGCAGTTCCACAGACAAAAGCGTTTGAAGCCGCTGTAATTTTTGCCCGTACCGAGGGCTTCGTTCCAGCACCAGAAACATCCCACGCAATAAGAGTTGTAATAGACGAAGCAAAAAAATGTGCACAGACAGGTGAAGAAAAGTGTATTGTTTTTAACTTCAGTGGACACGGACATTTTGACCTTTCTGCATATGATGCATATCTTGATGGAAAGCTTCAAGATTATGAATATCCTGAAGAAAAGATTCGTGAATCTCTCGAAAAATTGCCAAAAATTGAATGAAGATTAAAATCTGTGGTATAACCCGTAAGTCCGACGCCATCTTATGTGAAAGTGTGGGTGTTGATTTTCTTGGTTTCAATTTTTTCACTTTCAGCAAAAGATTTATTCAACCTGAAAATGCAAGAGAAATAATAGGATCTTTAAAAAAGGCAAAACCAGTTGGGGTATTTGTGGAACCTGATATTGATTATATAAGAAGCGTTGTTGAAAGATGTAATCTAATGGGAATCCAAATTCATGGGAGTGAGTCTACATCTTTCTGCAATGAATTAAAAAAAATGTTTCCTGGGTTTATAATTATTCAAGCAATTAGGATCAAAGATAAATTGCCTGATAATTTGTCTTCATTTAAATGTGATTATTTTCTTTTTGATTCCTTCAGTACCAATATGCCGGGCGGAACTGGGAAAACTTTTAACTGGGAAATACTTGAGCTAATAAAACCTCTGGCGCATAAATCCTTTATCGCTGGTGGAATAACTCTTGAAAACATAGATAAACTGCTTTCGGTTATCACACCTTTTGGAATAGATGTTGCGACCGGTGTTGAAAAATCTCCAGGTGTGAAAGATCCAGAAAAGATAAAAAAAATGGTTGAAAAAGTAAAGGGAAAAGCCGAATGAAAAAGATTCCTGATAAAAATGGGAGATTTGGAATTTATGGAGGAAAATTTGCCCCTGAAACCTTGATGGCGCCAATAGAACAGCTACAAAATGCTTATTTTACAATAGGGAAAAGTTCTGAATTTAAGAAAGAACTTAATTATTATCTCAAGTTCTATGCTGGTAGACCCACTCCGCTTTATTTTGCAAAAGATTTTTCACAATATATTGGTTGTCATGTTTATCTGAAAAGAGAAGACCTTGCATTTACAGGTTCACATAAGATAAACAATACCCTCGGACAGGTTCTTCTTGCAAAGAAAATGGGTAAGACAAGGATCATCGCAGAGAAAGGCGCCGGTGAGCATGGAGTGGCAACTGCAGCAGCAGCAGCACTATTTAAATTGGAATGCGAGATTTACATGGGTGAAGTTGATGTACAAAGACAGTCTTTAAATGTTTATAGAATGAAATTGCTTGGTGCAAAGGTAAATTGTGTCAAATCTGGCAGTAAAACATTAAAAGACGCAATAAATGAAGCACTTCGTGACTGGATTTCAAGTTTCAAAACTACCCATTATGTAATAGGTAGTGTTGTTGGTTTTCATCCGTTTCCTGTGATGGTCAGGGATTTTCAATCAGTTATTGGAAGAGAAACAAAAAAACAGATTTTGAAAGCAGAAAAAAGACTTCCTGATTATCTTGTTGCATGTGTGGGTGGTGGAAGTAATAGCCTGGGGTTATTTCATCCTTTCTATAATTACAAAAATGTAAAGTTCATAGGAGTTGAAGCAGCTGGTAAAGGTCTTGATACAGATTATCACTCAGCTACACTGTGCAAAGGAAGTCCTGGGATACTGCATGGAAGTTTCAGCTACATCCTACAGGATAATGATGGTCAGATTCATCCAACTCATTCTATTTCTGCAGGTCTTGATTATCCTGGGACTGGTCCTGAACACAGTTTTTACAAAGATTCGGGTAGGGCAGAATATCACGCAATGACAGACCAGCAGGTTTTAAATGCATTTCATCTCTTGAGTGAACTGGAAGGAATAATTCCTGCTCTTGAATCAGCCCATGCTGTTTCATATCTGATTGAGAATAAAAAGAGATTTAATCCTGATGATATCATTGTTGTTTGTCTTTCTGGTAGGGGTGATAAGGATGTAGGAGAAGTTGCCAGAATAGAAGGGGTTTCTCTATGAAAATAAATGAGCGGTTTGAGCTTTTAAAAAACGAAAATAGAAATGGTCTAATAATTTATCTTACTGCTGGATGTCCCGATATTTCCTTTACGGAAAATTTTATCATACAATTGGAGCAGACAGGGGTTGATTTTATTGAGATTGGAGTACCTTTTTCAGACCCGATTGCAGACGGACCGGTCATTCAGAAGGCGTCTCAGGAAGCCCTAAAGAACAAAGTGAATTTGGTTTCAATCTTTGAGATGTGTAAAAGACTGAAAAGAAGGATTTCCATTCCATACCTTTTGATGAGTTATTTTAACCCTGTTTTTAGATATGGACTTGAAAATTTTGCAAAAGATTCCAATGAGTGTGGTGTTTCAGGTGTGATAATACCGGATTTGCCTTTTGAAGAGTCGTTATCTTTCAGGACTATTTTAGATAAATATAATGTAGACCAGATTTTATTTATCAGTTCAACAACTTCACTCAGGCGGCGCGAGATGATTTTAAAGGCTGCAAGAGGATTTATTTATTATATTGCGGTCCATGGTGTTACAGGAATCAGGGATGTACTTCCTGATGAAACTTACCAGGATGTGGCAAACCTTAGAAAAAAATCAAAAGTTCCAGTGGCTGTAGGTTTTGGAATTTCAAATCAACAACAGGTAAAACGGTTAAAAGGATGCGCAGATGGCATTATCATTGGTAGCTATGTGATGAAAGAAATTATGGCAGGTAATCATGAATTCCTTCTTGAGACTCTCAAAAATTTTTTGAGTATCCTAAAGAGTAGTTAATTTTTAGTTTTACGAAAAATACCATTTGACCCTTTGAGAATTTTACAGGTATAATTATTGAGATGAAAAAGAAAAGTAAAAATCTGTCGAGAAAAAAGTCGGGCAAGAAATGGGGTATTTTTGTTTTAATTGTTCTGTTAATTATTGCGGCCGGCGCCTATATTGGATACACAAAATATGTAGCCTATCAAAAATATCTTGCTGAACAAAGAGCAAAGGAAGAGGAAATGAGAAAAAAGCAGCTTGCAGAGGAGCAAAAGCGAAAGGAACTTGAGCAAGCAAAAAAAATGTTTGCAGAATTGATAGAACGAATGAAGGATGCCCTGTTGAAGAAAGATTATAAACTTTTAAAGGAACTTGCTTCGAAAGCACGAGAGTTAGCAGCCAAATATAATTTTCCTGTAGATGAGATAGATCGTATTTTGAAACAGATGGAACTTCAAATTGCAATGACGATGCTTGAGAAACTTGAAAGAATTACAGATCCATATGCTCACATTTATATAAGGAATCAATTGAAGAAAATTCCCAGATACCCTGAGATTGCTCAAAGATGGGATAGATTGATGAGGAAAACATTTCAGGATGAATATACCGTACTGCTGGACTTGGCTGAGCAAACTGCAAAAAAAGTTGAAAGCGGTGAAAACCCAGAGGCAAATTATGTTCTTTCAAAGACATATTTAAAAAAAGCAAATCTTATTGTCAATTCTGGTAAAGCGCAGCACAATACCGACCGCGTAAACCTGGTTTTGCAATTACAGAGCCAGTCCTACCTTTCAGGTGTTGGAAGGAGTTTTCAGCCCGGAAGTTTGTACCGCTAAAAATGAACAAAAAAATAAACATTGGAATAATAGGATTTGGAGTTGTTGGAAGTCAGGTTGGATTAATTTTGCACAGGAAAAAAAGGATTTTTTCCTGCTATAATGGGGTAGATTACCAAATAAAGAAGATTTGTGAAATAAACTGGGATACATCAAGAGAATGGTTGCCTCCAGAAGAATTGAGGACTCACAACTACGAGGATATTATTAAAGACCCTGATATAGATATTGTTGTTGAATTAATTGGTAAGTTCCAGCCAGCATACTCCATAGTGAAAAGAAGTCTTGAGAGTGGAAAATCTGTTGTGACTGCGAACAAATATCTTCTTTCAAAAAAACTCATTGAACTTATTACAATTGCGAATAAGCATGGTGCATATCTTGGTTTTGAGGCAAGCGTTGCAGGCGCAATTCCCATAATAAAAGGTCTTAAGGAAAGTTTTTCCGCAAATAGAATAACTTCAATTATTGGTATTCTTAATGGTACTACCAATTTCATACTTTCTTCCATGACAAGGAAGAAACAACATTTTACTCAGGCATTAACCCTTGCCCAGCAACTTGGTTATGCAGAAAGTGATCCTACTCTTGATATTTCAGGGAGAGACAGCGCGCAAAAACTAGCGATAATATCAACCTATGCATTTCATTGTTCCATATCAGATGACGAGTTTTTAATTGAAGGCATCGACAAAATAGAGCAACAGGATATTGAATTTGCGTCAGAATTGGGTTACAGAATTAAGCTTCTTGCGATAGCGAAAAGGGTTGATAATTCAATCTCATTAAGGGTTCATCCTGCACTTGTTCCATATGGACATATGCTTGCAGACGTTGAAGATGTTTATAATGCTGTTTATCTTGAAGGGGACCTTTTTGGGAAATCCTTATTGTACGGTGAAGGTGCTGGCGGAAGGGCAGCCGCAAGTGCGGTTCTTGCTGATATTATCGAGATTGGCAAAAAAATTACATCAAAAGCCCACTTTTCTGAACAATTTACTATTGAACAAAAAATTGCCATCCAGCCTGTAGATAAGATTGAGTCGCGCTATTACCTGCGCTTTACTGCCGTAGACAGGCCAGGTGTTCTTGCAAAGATTGCTGAAATTCTGGGCAGGAATAAAATTAGTATAGCTTCCGTCATTCAAAAGGGAGAAAATCCTGAAAATGCTGTGCCCATAGTAATGCTCACACATAGAGCGATGGAAAAAAACATCAGAAGCGCGATAAAAGAAATCGACAGGCTCTTCTGCATCAAAAATCAAACACAAGTTCTTCGTGTTGAAGAATAAACGCTGATCAATCTGATATGATAAAAAAACTTGAGATTTCAGTTCCGGGTTGCATTGGAAACCTTGGAAGCGGCTTCGATTGTATGGGTTTAAGCATAAGGTGGTTTAATAGGTTTATATTTGAACCATCTGAAGACCTATCAATCTATGTGACAGCTTCAGGAATAGAAACAGGACAGGAAAATTTGTGTTTTCAGGCATTTGAAAAGACCTGTAAATTTGTTGGTGCTTGTATTCCGAATGTCAAAATAACAATTGACGCAAAAATACCTCCTGGCGCAGGACTTGGAAGTAGTGGCACAGCCATTATTGCAGGAGTACTGGCAGCATTCTTATTTTCCGGATATAAAGTCGAAGTTCAAAAAATCTTCCAGATAGCCAATCAATTAGAAGGGCACCTTGATAATATTGCAGCAAGTTATCTTGGTGGTCTTGTGATTGTGGCATTAAAGAATGGGAAAGCCATCTGGAAAAAGGTACCTGTTAGGCGAAAAACAACAGCAGTTTTTTTCATACCTGACAAACCTTTTTCCACAAAGCAAGCAAGGGATCTGCTTCCTGATAAGGTTCCTTTAAAAGATGCAGTTTTTAACCTTTCAAGAGCTTGTTTTGTCCCATTTTCATTTATTGAAGGAAATAAAGAATTTCTTGCCGTAGCACTGGAGGATAGGCTTCATCAACCGTACAGAAAGATAATTTATCCCCATTATGATATTTTATACCGCGCTGCATTGGATTCAGGAGCTGCGGGTTGCTGTCTGAGTGGTGCAGGACCTTCTGTGGTTGCTTTTTGCTTTGATGAACCTGATAGAATTGTCAAAAAGTGGACGGATGTGGCTGATAAAGAAAAGATTGAAGGAAAAATAAAAAAGGTGAAACCAGGTGGTAAGACTACATGGAAGGTGTATTAAAAGTTTTTTTGTAATAAAATATCTGTAGGGGGTTTCTAAATGTACTTTATTGTTATAGGTTGTGGAAAGGTGGGAAGCCAGCTCGCAAAATTATTATCAGAAAACCATAACGTTGTGGTTATAGATAAAAATCCATTAAGTTTTCAAGCTTTGCAACCTGTTTTTAATGGCATAACTATTACAGGAAACTGTATTAATTTAGATATACTGAGGGATGCAGGAATAGAAAAATGTGATGGAATTGCAGCAGTTACAGACGATGATAATGTCAATATCGTTGTTGCTCAGATTGCAAAAAAGATGTTCAATATCAATAAATGTATTGTAAGAATTGTGGACCCTGTGAAAAATGAAATATACAGGAAACTCGGTTATGACGTAATCAGTGGTCAGAGACTGATCGCTGCCATCATCAGGGATAAGTTGATTGAAAAGGGCA
>JAMWCC010000124.1:21353-21779 GCA_023818375.1 Candidatus Omnitrophota bacterium
GAGAGTGGAGAAATAACTTTTCTTGAAGCGATTATAAATGGCAAAAAAGCTGGACTCAGGATTTCCGATTTAAATGTTGCTGATGAGTTTAAAGTTGTCGTGGTAGTTAAGGATGACGGTCCTGTGATTCCTGACGATGGATATGTCGTTAAGGAAGGAGATCTGATTATCGGAGTTGCGCGTATAAAGTCAATACCTAAAATTAAAAAAATACTGGAGATAACATGAAGATTATAGTGGTTGGTGGTGGAAAGGTAGGTTATTTTCTCGCTGAAAGGCTGTCAAGAACGCATTATGTCTCACTTATTGAAAAGGACAAGGCGATCACTGATGCAATGCCGGAAAACAGAAATATGCTTATTATCAATGGCGACGGGTGCCAGACAGATATTCTAACGCAGGCAGGAGTGAAAGATGCTGATGTTG